>JBGSMR010000041.1:0-6195 GCA_041740065.1 Chthoniobacterales bacterium | reverse complement strand
GGGAATGGACTCAGAGGATTCGGTGCGTGTGTTGAGCATGGATGATGAGTTTTCGATGACGGTTAAGATTTTTTCGAGCGAGGATTTGATGGTATTTTTGCAGCGCGTATAATTTTCTATCCCTCGACCTACAGGATCTGGGATGTCCCGTCCGGGCGCATCCCATTCCCTTAGGAGTAGGACTTTTCCTTGGGCTGAGGGAAAGAGAAGTTCCAGTGCTTGCTTGTGATCGCGAGTCATTGCAAAAATCCACGATGCTTCATCGACTAGCTTTTTGGTGACAGGTTGGCTGCGTTGGCATGAAATATCGACGCCTTCCTCTTCCGCGAGCACTCGGATGGCATGTTCGCTCGGGCGTTGGCCCTTTGCTGCGCTGACCCCTGCAGAGGCGACTCCGAAGGCGCTGGTCGAAGCCATCATCTTCCGGAAGAGGCCTTCTGCCATGGGGCTTCTACACGTATTGCCAGTGCACACAAAAAGAATTTGCTTCATCAATGATTTCATAGCTGGGGTTCTCAGTCAGCAATGAACGAGGTAACGTAATCTCAAGCCTCGGATAGTCAATCCGGCGATGAGGAATTTGGTCCTCTAATCGCATACAAACGAATTGATTGACTAAAAAAGACTACGGCCAACTTCAATTGAGTCGCCCGGCTGTAACGCGACGTCTTGAGAGGGATCTTTGCGGACGCGCCGAATGTCAATCACGGTAACGGTATTCCCGCGGAGTAGACGCACTTTTCCCTGACTGGCGAATTCCGTGAAGCCCCCTGCGGCGCTGATCGCCGAAAGGACTGTAAGGTCGGTCGTGTAGGAAACGCGTTGAGGCATTCGAACTTCGCCTCCCACATTGACAAATCTACTTTGCATGGCAACGCTTACAGTGATCGTTGGGCGTGTGTAAATCTCGTTATCCCGATAGGACTTTTCGATTGCTAGTTGCAATTCGTCCTGTGTCAGACCAGACGCCTTGATTCGGCCAATATGCGGCATATTCACGAAGCCAGAAGTATCTACGGTGTATGCGCCCGTGACTTGAGAAATCTCTTCGAAGGGAACACCTCCCAAACGAATTTCAATGCTGTCGCCGGAGCGCAAACGAACGCTCTGGTCTGCATCAGCGGCGACACAAACGGAGGTGAACAATATTGCCGAAAAGACTAGGAATGCGGTTTTCATCGAATCAATACTCATCGCCGCGTCCTCCTTGCGGGCTTGCGGGTTTAGTTGTCGGGCGTTTTGCGGCCTTGGGTTGCCCTGGTGTTGGTTTTGCGCCCTCGGGACCATCATGGTAGCCGTAATAGTTCGTTTGGTATTGGTAGTATTGATCCAGACGGACGTCCACATTGTTGAGGATCGCTCCTAGCAACGTGCCGCCAGCGCTGATGACCGCATCTTTCACGCGGAGCAACATAGCGCGCGGAAACCGGCGATGCTGGATTACAATCGCAGTGAGATCCACTGCCCTTACAATTACGGATGAATCACTGACACCCAGAATTGGTGGAGAGTCGATCAAGACGATATCGTAGCGAGACTTTGCCTCTTCGATGAGATTGCTTAAGCGACGGGAGTTTAGTAGCGCTTTGGAGCCTGAGGAGAGTCGGCCTGTAGGTAAGAGGTCCAGCATGTTGTGCCGCGAGTGAATAATCAATTCACTGAGAGGAATCTTCTCCGATAGGTAGTCGGTAAGGCCTGTGGTGTTGGGTAAATCAAACAACGTGTGCTGGCGGGGGCGGCGGAGATCCGCATCGATGACGAGCGTTTTTGACCCGGAATTTGCAAACGTAAACGCGAGGTTATGCAGCGTGTGCGATTTTCCCTCACCGGGTCCGCCACTGACCAATGTCATTACCTTGGCGTCCGGATGGGAGCGGTTGAACTCGATATTCGTTCGTAGGATGCGATACGGTTCAGTCTCGATGGAGTCTTCGGGAAGGTCGTACAGCAGGCCGACACCACGTGGGACAACCGCGAGGACGGGTAGCCCAAAGTATTTCTCGATGTCTTCCATCGTTTTGACACTGGTGTCGAGATACTCAATGAAGAAGGCGACTCCGAATCCGAGAACAAGTCCGAGGAATACACCAAGGATCATGTTGAGGAGCACGCGCGGGCGGGCGGCGATGTCGGATGGAGTCGCTGGATCCCAAATGATCGCAGGGTTCATGGGCATACTCCGTTGCATCATTTCTGTAAGAAAACGAACCTCAGCACCTTCTAGGACCTTCCTTGCCTGGATGTAGTTGTTTTTTGCTTCGTAATAAGACATTGCACGACTTTTGGACTCCTGCTGATCCGTTCGGCTTTCATCGAGGCGTTCTTCGAGGCTTTTGAGCGATTCTTCTTCAATCTGTACGGCAGTTGCAAGTGCAGCGCGGAGGCTCGTGACTTGGCTTTTTAGTTGCTCGATGTAAGTTTCTTTTTTTGCACGTTGGGCGCGCACGTTGGGATGTTTTGGACCGAGTCCGGCGCTGAGCATACGCGCTTCTTCGGAGGCGGCTTCCTGGTATAATGGAAGGATTTGCAGGATCGTTTGATCTTGGACTTCCAATGTTGCGATACTGCGCATGATCTGGTCATCCGTCATGCGGGAGAGTTGCTCAAAGCGGGCACGGAGCGAGGACGTGCGTAGGCGCTGTGCGCTGACTTCCTCTTCGACGCTCAGCAATACGCGCTCCATCGGCTGCATGGTGTCCTCATCCGATTCGGGATTGAGATCATTGATGGCGAATTCAATACGGATCGCGGCTGCGGTGTTACGGAGTTCATCCGTCTTGCGGCGCTGTTTTTCGACTTCAGATTCCAAGCTGCCGAGCGACTTGGTGGCCCAGGTCTGGGCTTCACGGATCCGGGCTTCCTGATATTCCTTTGCGACGGCGTTAGCAATCTCGGCGGCTTCGTTTCTATCAGGGCTGAGAATAGAGATTGATATCAGGTTAGTATTGCGCACTTCGCGCAAAGTCATCATCTGCTGCAATTTTCTGTATATCAGCTCTGGTGATTTGAGTTCGTAACGTGCACCCCATTTTTGAACCAATTCGAGTCGTTGCATCACGGGTTGCAGAATCTCGCTGCTCTTAATAATCTCGAATTGGGTGGTAGTAAACCGGGGGTCGAGGCCCTGCATCCGCCCACCGGATTGGAAGATCTCAAAATTTGCATTTTCCTGAACTTGGATCAGCGCCGTAGCTTCATACTGCTTGGGCATCAGGAATGTGATCGTTCCCGTGGTGATGAGCACCAGGAGGAAGATCAAGAGGATAATTGGCCATCGGACTTGAATCACCCTCAAGTAATCGAAAAGGTGCAACGGCTGTTCTGGATTGTTAGCGGTCATTTAGATAAATGCGTAAAGGCGGGAGAGTTTTTTTTAGACGCTGGGGACGAACGTGTCAAATAGGGCGATGGTCAAAATCAAGCGGAAATTCGTTAATGGTTTAAAAGCTTACCTCAATTCCCATGGTTGTCACTCCGCGCGTGTAATCTCCAGAACCCACGTCCGTGAAGACCGCCGTGTGTGAGTAACCAAGGTTGAGGGAAAGTGAGTTGCTGATTCGGTAGCGCGCGATGGCGTTTCCGAAGAAATATTCCTGCGAGTAATCTTGGATGACGCCAGGTTGGTCGTAGAAACTGTTTTCGTAACCGAGACTAAATTGCAAACTTAGTCGGCCGGAAAACGAATGGACAATTCCCAGACTGGTCCGCAGGGTTTGGCGAATGGTGACGCCACCTTGGCCGGAGGGTTCCGTTCCGAATCGCAGCTGGCCGGATAATTCTGAGGCGGGCGCAAATTTGTATTTCAGTTCACTTTCTACAAACGGCCCAAGATAGGTGGTGTCGGAGCTTTCGAACGGATTTTGAATCAACCGTTGTTCGGCACCGGCTTGGAGCGTCCAGTTGAGCTTTTTACTAAAAGCCTGAATGAATCCAGCAGTAAGAATGTGCCCCTCAGATCCTTCCCCATCCAGATTGTATGTGACAGGATTGTATCGATATTCGCCCGTCAACGTGGTGGTCGGCCGGGCAAGCCATTCAACGGAAAAACTATATGTCTGCGAGTTGAAGCCGGATTGTTCATTCACCACCTCATCCTGATATTTGATGGCATTTATGCGAAATCCCGGTCTGAGGAGGATAGTTGGAGTCAACATGTAGGCAACATCCAGCGAGGTGTTCGCGACGATGTAATCGCCTTGAGACGACGAGATGCCGCCCACGACTTCTGGGTTCGGCTGCGACAGGTAGGCGACGTCGAGTTCCGTGTTCAATGAGATCCTTCTTGTGAATCTGTAAAATCCGGCGATTGCGAGTTGGCCGTTATAGTCGGTGCGACCGCCCGGCCTTTCTTGATAGACTGTTACACCGCCCGAACCCCGAACTGAGAGTTCAAACCGCTGCGACCTAAGGAAGTAGGCGACTCCTCCAGTGAGCGACGAGAAGGCACTTCCAATCGGGTCTACCGGGGACGACAGCACATTGGAGTCGTAGCCTGCATTGAGATTCAACGAAAGCCTGAAGCGATCGCGCGAATCGGGATCACCGGAGGACCCTAACGACAGCAGAGAACCAAGCCAGTCTGTGATAAAAAAGCCTGAATCGTCTTGCTTTGGAAGCTCTGCTACCGGCTGTTCCTCCGGTTGTGGGCCAAAGAGCACCTCATCCTCGATTTCGGTTGCGAGATTCGGCTCGTATCCATCGGTAGGAACAAACGGTTCCTCTGGAGGTGGTGGTGGAATAAGTTGCAAATTCATATCTGTCCGAGCCTCCATCGGAGGGAGTGTAGGCGGTTCCTGATCTGCGGTCGGATCTGGCGGCACTGGTGGTTCCGGTGCACTCGGCGCTTCTGCGGGTGCGGGTGGGGCAATCAGGGGTGGCGCAGTTCCCTCCAATTCGTCTTCGAGCGTAGTCACCTGCCCACGTCCGATCCAAGGCGTTGTAGCTAGAATGAGAAATACTGCCAACGCTCGGGAGGAGAGAGTGGATTTCCAGCCTGTCATCATGGCTCTGGAACGACCCCCTCCGCTTCGAGTAGCCGAAGAATCTCCTCCTCTGATTGGATGCGTTGTAGGCCAAGGACAGAACTTTGGTTGTCCGGCATCCTAGTTCCCATGGTGAAAATTTTTGTGGCGGCAGCCCGATTGCCACTCATGTCTAAGACTTCACCGTAGATCGATAGTGGGTAACCACTCCATGAATCGCGTTCGATCGCGTTTAAGATCGCGGTCTCTGCATTTTCAAAATCACCGTTTCGTGCAAGCGCCAGACCGATCTCGAGATGAATCTTCCTCTCTCGTGGGCGAATATTTGCAAGGTGACGATAAGTTTCTATGGCCTTAGCCAGGTAAGCCTCGCTTTCCTCTTCGGAGAGTGCGCCGACGAGGCCAAATCCGAAATCTTCTTCAGAATCCATGTCTAAAGTTGATCCATCTTGGAGCGCGGCGGGTGTTTCGGGCGCAGTTGCATTTGCTTGCACCATTAGAGAGGATTCAAAGTTGGCGGCAGCTTGAGCCGCAATCCACAATAATTGTGGGTCTTCGGGGTATTTCAGGAGTGCGGTTTCGGCCAGTTCCAGCGCCTTCGGGGCGTCTCCAGTCGACAGCACGTTACGCGCCTTGATGGCGGTAATGTTCGGTTCCGCGGTTGTAAGTAGATGAAAGATCAATCCTCCGCCAAATCCCACAAATCCGAGCGCTGCAACGAGGCGGCTCGTCGTGCGATGGGCGCGGGTGTGCCGGAAAACATCGCTGCGTCGCCCTCCCGCCAACAGACCAATTGTCATTGCGGCCAATAGCGCATTTGCCGGAATGTGAAAATTGAAGTCGACCACGCTGTGCGAGGCATACAGAACTACGGATGAGACACATCCTATGGCTAAAGCGCTCTCGTTGCTGAATGGTTTTTGCCCCTCTTTCAGCCTGGAGAGAAGGCCGCCACGGAATCGGGCGATTCCATTTGCTATGAGGAGGACGAGCGCCACCAGCGCCAAGCTAAAGCCGATCCAACCGTATTCGGATAAAAGCTGCAGCCAGTCGTTGTGCGCATACATCGGATCGCCGGACGCGGTCGGCTGACGGAGACTGCGTGCTGCGTAAAGAAACTCACCTGGTCCTGTACCGATGATTGGATTGGTTTGGAAAGAGCGCCATGCTACCTCGGCAAATGCCGATCGCACGCCCGGAACAAGCATCTCCT
>JBGSMR010000456.1:0-22294 GCA_041740065.1 Chthoniobacterales bacterium | reverse complement strand
ACGCGCCAGTGATCCACGTAAAGCAGCTATCGCTCGGGAAATCTGGAACGCCTCGACTGTCAGCCAGTCGTGGATCGCTCGCGAGCTCAGCATGAAAACAGCGGCCAATGTCAGCCTCGCGATTCACCGAAAATCGAAAATTGATCAAAACTCCCATACGTAAAATGCAAGAATATGCACACTGACCCCTGTTCGCCAGTTCCGATTTTGTGGTGAGTAGACAAGTGGAAGCGTCCTTAAGGGGGTGATGGCGGCCAGTTTTCGAGGAGCGTTTTTGCTCCGAGCCACTCCTGAGCGATTCGGTGCGACGAAAGAAAAAGCTGTTGAATATCCGCTACATATTTTGGCAACCAATTCACCGGGGCCTCGCGCGAGTTGTCTTCCATCGGAGAGCGGCAGGAATTTGGCAGCGACAGCAAAAAGCCATAGGCGTCCTCGAAGGGCTCCACGGATGGGAGCCCCAACTTTTCTGCTTTCACGTTGGCGAGAACGGGAATTCGAAGGCCCTCGGGGTCCAAATCCCCAAAATAAAAAACCTGGGAAATCCCACGAAGTTCGGTGGCAAGATGGGCGAGAAATTCCACGCCTTCAATTACCCGGTGGCCACCTCCATAAATGACCGCTGAAAATTCTGCGGCTCGTTGGTTCCACGTGGCGAAGGAATGAAAGGTGGCGGCATTTTCAAGAATGAGAACTTTACCGTTTGAGGTGGGACCACGCATCCAGCCGAGAGGTTCGGGAACTACGAGGCAGCCCAACCTCTCAAGGGTCATTCGATCTTCGCGGAAGAGGGTGGTGGCGCGCAAGGCATCCAGACGTTTTTCATCTCCGAAGATTTCCAAGGATCGTTCTTTGATGGGAACGTGCGGGCCAACGGGGCGGGGTATTTGAAGAAATTGATTCATGCGCAAGCAGTCTGCCAAGGGAACGCTGGATCGTATTTCCGTCAGAAATTGAAGTTCGGGAACCCAATCTACCGCAGCGGACGCATCCTCGGAGCTACCCAATTCCCACGGATCTCCAAACAACACGGCCAAAGCCTGCTCTTTATCCAAAGGAACCCGCACCCGCTCGATCAATAGCGGGCGGCGGCGAACGCTTTTGAGTTCGATCCATCCCGCCGAGTGAAGCGCCTTGGCGTCCCGGTCGGCCTCGCGGCGCAGGTCTGAAGTGCTCAATCCGGCCTCGGTTAGCAGAGTTTCCCAGTCTCGACTAAAGGCGATCTGGGACTGACCAACTTTTTTGGCCCGTGCGTTCCACCACTGGTCGTGGAGCGCACGGAAAATCGGCAATCCGATCAGCCGGTTGTCTTCGGCGTTCACTCGAGCGCTTCCAGGGCTTGGCTCATGGATAACCTTTGCGGAATATTGTCGACTCTCGTGATAAATCCCTGGTCATCGCGATGTTCTTCTTTTCGGCAAATAATCACATTTTCAGCATAAGGGGCCATCACACCCAGGCGCTCGATAGGAAACGCCAGCACGAGTTGCAATTGGAAGTTGCGGGCCAGCTCCAGGCAGTCTTCAACACCATCGCCGGAAAGTTTGGAAAAGGCTTCGTCCATGACAACCAAACCGAGGTGATGAGAGCGGTGGGAGCCAAGATCATAAACGCGACGGAAAGCCGCCAACATCGAGATAAAAAATGGGGCCTGATTTTCGCCTCCGCTCAGACTTCTGAGGCTGCGGCTGAGAGAAATAACCGGAGCTGAGGTGTCATCTTTGGGCACCATTTCAATGTCATAACGATGATAGCACCGGTAGTCCAAAAGCTTTCGGGCACGGTCATCGAGTTCACCCGAGGACTCAATAGCTTTCATTAGTTCTTTCAACGCGGTTTGCACGTCCTCGGAATGGCTGGCTTGCAGGAGTTCATCAGTGGGCTCAAAACCGGTGTCGATGAGTTGCCAGATGGATTGAAAGGCCGGGTCGCGGCGTTGGGTAATCGTGTAGCGGTGACGGCCGACATCATGCGAAAGATAATCGCGAAGGAGGCGGATATCATCGGTGGCTTTGTTTAGGCGCTCTTGAAGGCGGTCGAGTACATTGTCCCGCAGCCGCGCTTCCCAATCCTTGCGGCGCTCGCCGGCCAATTCCCGGAATTTGGGAAGTTCGACATCATCCAACTGACGCAGCCGCGCCGCCCATCGGTCATTATCGCGCTCCGCCTCATCAAAGTCATGACGGTACTCCGGGTGCTTCTCACAGGAAATAAGATGGCGGCGGGCATTGTTCCGTTCGTTGAGAGCCTGGTTGGCTTTGACTTGGGCGTCCGTCGTCCGCTCTTGGGCTTTGGTCAAGCGGGTGGGCCACTGAGAATCCTGCGCAAGAATTTCCTGCAAGCTCGTTAGCAAGTCGCTGGCTGTGACATTGGCCGGGAGGGTTGCGTGGATTTGTTCGAGTTCCCGCTGATGCGTTGAGACCTCTTCGTGACAAGAATTGAGGCTTTGAAGGGCGCGTTCTTCCTCCCGGCGGAACCCTTGCATGCGGCTTTCGATAACGCCGATCTCACGCTGGAGTTTTCCATACTCTGCCTCATGATTTTGCAGTAACTCCAGACGCTTTTCGCGTTCTGGTGTGCGGAAGAGTTCGATGGTTTCCCCCAAGGATCTCCACTCAGCCCATTTTTTGGGAAGCCCGGCAATCTCCTCAGGCCGATGGGTCAGAGAGGAGTCGCCAAGGCCTGCTTTTTTGCCTTGATCCAGCCAGGCATTCAAATCGTCGGCCAGGAGCTGAAGGCGATCCTTTTCTTTGCGGGTGGTAATTTGTTCCTGCTCCTTCGCGGCTTGGATGCGTTTCAGTCCCTCCGTTCCCAACGTGAGCGCAATGTCTCGCCCAGAGTTGAGGCGGCGGCGAAGCGGTAGCTGTTTGAATATCCCATCCGGGGTGATAGCCCGCTCGGCAGGAGAGGCATCCATTTCTTCGACCGTCTCGACGCAGAGGATATTCCCTAGGAGGTTTCGCACATAGATTTCGGCCAGGGGAAGAGTGACATCCACTTTGGTGGCCAGAGAGTTCGGCTTGGCGTCATGACGAAGCCCCTCGGTCTCGTGGGGATTGAGGAGGGACTCGCCCTCGCGACCCGGAGGAGTACGGCGCAAAACATCCAGGGCCAGCCGGTAGTCCTCCTTGGAGACCACAATCACCCAGCGCTGACGTCCCAAAAACAGCTCCAAAGCCGTCCACCAGCGCTCCGCTTCAGGTTTCACTTCAATCAGTCGTGCAAGCTGATGGGCCCGGCCACCAGTGGCCTCATGGATCGCGCGGTAGACGGGAAAGCTCCCGGGCATTTCGCGGCGGTCGAGCGCTTCTAAATCGGCGGCGAGTTGTTGAAGTTTTTCCGTGCTGCGGCGGGTGGCGTCATCGATGGTTCGTTTCGTCTGTGCGCCGGATTGCCAGAGATCGTTAAAGGTTCCTGCAAGGGTCGCGAGTGCCGAAAAAGCGTGTGCTTCCAGCGGCCCGGCCAAGGCTTCCAAAAGGCTTTCGTCCACGGTCAGGGAGTTCGCCAAGTCCGCAGCCAAAACGTCACGCGTCGCAAAGTCGCGTCCGCCCCGCAGCCAGGAAGCCCAGCGCTGACGAAGGGTCATCAAACGCTCCCGCGCCGACTTTTTGTGTTCCTCAATACGTTGGATCTCTGCGTGGAGGTTTGTGCGCTCTGTCTGAAGTTTTGCGAGTTGAACGGCATCGTGATCGGCCGAGATTTCGAGACGGGTCGCATCAATGATGGCCTTGATCTCATTGAGCTTCGCGGTTTTGGTGTCGGCTCCGGTGAGGTCATCCGCATTTTCCCGGCGAAGGATTTCCAAGCGGGTGGTGAGTTCGGAGTGTTTACCTGTGGCCTGGGCATGCAGGACAGCGCGTGAGACATGTTGAAAAATGCCGGCCTCTCTTTGAAGGCTTTGGTGCAGGGTGTCGGCGTCACACACCTTGCGAAGTTGGGCAGCCTCATCTTCCTGATTGAGCAGGCGATCCTGGGTGTCGCGGTAGGCGCTGACCGCCGTCCGGACATCCCTTACGTCAATGGGATTTTCCTCAAGAATAAACTCTCGAATGAAGCGTTCGACATTTTCCTCCGGCTCAAATGCAATGGCCTTGGGAAGCGTTTTTCGGAATTGGTCGGCCTCAAAGTAGAGGTGATTGGGAGTTGCCATTTCGGCAAGGAAATCCTGCTGTCGGGAGAAGAGGTTGTCCTTGTCGAATTCTCTGCGAACCCATGTGCGGAAAGCCTCCTCATCAAGTACAGCTCCGTCGGGAGCCAGGGTGTTCCATTCCACCCGCTCGGGCACGCAAAAATACGTGGGGCGGGGTTCTGCCGTAGGGCTGGAGTATTCGATGCGGATTCCCCACGTCTCCCGGCGTGGCTCGGTTTGGCCGGCCTCCAAGGGCCATGTGAATTCGAGCCCGATGATGGTAACCCCGCTCGAGCGGGTGTAATGCGGCTCCCCATTGCGCAAGGTGTTTGTGTCGCAAAGGCAGTAGCTCACGATCGAGCGGCTTTGGTTGTTGCCTGCGGCCGCGCGGTTGGGTTTCCAAAAGCGCCCGAGCAGCACGTATTGGATCAAATCGAGTAAAGCGGTTTTGCCGGTGCCGAAAGCGCCTGCGATGAGGGTATGCCCCGAGACATCCAGGATCTGGCGAAAGCCATACCAGTTGATGGCGAGGATGCGAGTGAGGGTGATGCGTTTGTCGATCATGGGACGTCCTCCAAATTGGTCTCTCCACGATACAACGAGGCCTGTTGCTCCCACGCCTGCGCATGTTCAAACGGGATCACTCGCGGGAGCGTTGGCAAAATCTCAAGCAGCGTCTCTCCAAATTTCTGAACGTCTTGTCTGGCTTGTGTGCGAATCAGATTCAGGCTTTTGAGCTTTTGTAAAATCCGCTCGAGTTGGCCGGGGCTCGGAGGCTCGATCTTTTCAAAATACAATTTCAAACGCTGGAAAATTTCCTCCACTGGGAGGATCACCGCCGCGCTGGTTTCTGTCATGCGCTTTTCATCATAAATGCGCCAAAGCACCAATAAGACCAGTGTTTCCGCTTTGGAAAACCGCTCTGTGAGCCCGCAGTCCCCAGCCACGGGACGGGCCTGCAAGATCGGGCGGTCGGGATCCAAAAAAAGCTGGATGTGCAGCGGTGCGAGGTAATCGGAGATTTCTTTTTCGAACTCGCGGGCGGTTTGATAAAGCAGGCGTCCACGACCTTCCTCACCGAGCAACACCCCGGAGGATAGCAATGTGGTGAGGATTTCGCTGATGGCTCCCCGGTCCTCTTCCGGGACATGTTGCCAAAATTCGGGCCAGGCTGCGCTCATGAGATGCGTTCGATGATGACCCGGTCAACCTGCCAGCCGTTGATAGTGTCTTGAGGGATGCGGTCTGGCTCCAGGCCTTGATCTCTGCGGTCCGCATGGATTTTCCAGCGCACGGTTCGGGCTTTTCCCTGCGTGGGAGCGCGATCGAATGCCAGCACCGCAAGGAAATCCAGGAAGTCATCTTCCGGCAGCCAGGAGAGTCCGGCGGTTGAAAGGGTTGCCCCCTCTTTTTCGAGGCGCTGACGTATAAAACGCGCGGCACGTTGCGGCGTGACGACTAAGAGATTGTGTTTGCGGATAATTTCTTTGGCGTCCGCAGAGGCATCTCCATTTTCCGGTTTTTCCAAGGAGAGGTTGACTGGTTGACGCATCCGCCGGATCGTGGCCAGAGAGGCGGAGCCAAAATAGATGCCGGCGTGAGGGCAGAGAAACATCATCCCTGGCTCACGATCCAGATCGGAAAAACGTTTTCCTTCATATTCGGAAGCGGCCGCATCCAGATACGCTTTGACTTGCTCTGGCTTTTGGCCGCGCATCTCGGTTTGGTAGCGGTAGCGCTGGGCCGAAAGGCGGCTGAAGTCCGCCATGCGGCCATCAATGATTTGCTGCTTGGCGGGTATGGCGGCAAGTCCCCGTCCCAATTTCTGAAACATGCCTTCGGCTTCTGCGTAAGGATCCGCCGTTTGGCTCTTGGTGTGTGATGCAATCCCAGCCGCAAGCCGCTCTTTGGCAAGGGCGCTTGAGGCCGCCTCCTGAACCACCCGTCGGGCTTGATGTAGTCGCGGAATTAATCCGTTTTCCTGGAGCGCATCATAACAGACCATGTGCTCCCCTGCATGAAAATCCACCAGAAAGCGGTTGAGTGTTTCGGCTGCATCGCCGCTTTGCCGCTGGAGGGTCTCTTCTCGAAGAATGAGACTTTCCACGGCATGCATTTGATCTCCCGCCCGGGTGGTGCGATCCACCAGATCCTTGATTGTTTGGCGCAGCGCTTCCGCATCCAATCGGGCCGGGTTAAGAGCCTCAGGCATTAACAACGTCTCGCAAATGGAACGAAGTGATGCCGAAAAATCCTTTAGTTCGCCAAGGTCACTGCGAGCAAGGTCCAACAACAGCCGGACCAACATTCGCAGCGCCGGAGTCACCAAAACCCAATACTCCCCAAGCGCCACGGGCCGCTCCTGCAACCATCCCGCATCCAAAAGGCGATTATAGAGTTGGGGCGCACGCTGACGGGCATCCGAGAACGCCGCGCCCTCGTCGGCATCAAGCGCCGCGCGGGGATGTTGGGCCAAGACCTCACGGATCAGTCCCAGAGCGTCTTCCCGCGAGAGCTGCCCGCCTTCATCCGCGCCCTCCAACAAACGCTCGGCAATGTCCACACTCACCGGCCAAGATGGTCGTGCCAAGGGCCGAAAAAAACCCTCGCGGAGCTGTTGCTGGAGATCGGTGCTGAGTGGCATGATAACAGATGTGACTTTCTAACGTCATCAGAGAATGCTGGCAAGCCTGCGCTTGGCGCGGTAGTGTCCTAATTTGAAACCAGCAATTTGATTGCTGCCACGCTATTTTTTGGAATCACTTCTTTTATCGGCAAGATTTTGCCGCTGCTGCCGTTTGCCTAGAACGAAAATTGTAGCCAAAGAAATAACAGTAGTGCTCATCAATGTTCCGCCAACAAATTCGTGCCCACTGATCGTTAAATAAATGCCTCCTCCAATCGCAAGAACTGATATAATAAATCCGAATATTTGGCCTATTGAGCTTTGATTCTGCTGGGATCTGACCACCAATTTTTCCGTTTCTATACGGTGTGACGATTGATTTTCTCCACCGTCACAAGCCTATTTGATAGGCCTACAAGCACGTTCTCATACTGTTGCATTTGCTCAGGAGAGGGCACTGGGCCAGAAAACGACTTAATCTCTATGTTTTGCTGCGCGTGAATCAGTCGAAACAGCTTGGGGCGGTCCTGCTTGGGGATTTTATCAAGCAGCCCCGGAGCCTCCTTCCTGACTAAAGCCTCTAAGGGCTTCAGGCTGTCATCAGACATTTTTAATCTCTCGCCAGCTCCTTGAGCCCCGTAATAGACGCCCTATTCAGATCTTGGAAAACCATCCCCCAATCTTGCGAAATTGCCCATGCATCAGCCTGTTGTGGAGTAACGGACTCGTTATACTCGTAATAATTCCCGCGTATATTCAAAATAGTTCCAATCCCAGTTAAAGGGGTGGAAGGCGCCGTTAAGAAATCTGTTTGTAAGCTACCCATACACTTAAATATGGCATGTCAAACCGGGCCTGCAAAGGCTATTTTCTTGCCTTGGCCGCGATTGCAACATCCAGCGCGCTGGATGGGGAGTCAACCGGTGGGATTTTCAAAACGCACGTAGCCTTAAATTCCCCGTCTTCTTCACATCCCCAAGCGTGGCACCGAACGGCTTTCCGTTACCCTTAACCCGCAAAAATCACAGGGTGGAAGAAAAGGAGGTAATCGGCCTGAAAAATCACAAAATTGAAAAGACACGTGATTTTTGGTCGAAGCGTCTGCTTGAGCGCAGAGCCGATCACGTCCAATGAGAGAAAGCACTGCGTTTGGGTCATCCCAGTAACGTTGTAAAGCTGGAAGGATCGCTCCTCGCAGTTGGGTAATGGTCGGGAAGACGGTGTTGCCAATTTCCTCTTTGAGTATGGTTCAGCGCTATTTCCAGTGGGTGAATATCAAAAAAGCAGACTCGCGCGGAGGCGGCAGAGAATCCAGCTAGAATGAAAGAGAACAACATTGGCACCCAGGTGCTTGAAGCGGCTATAAACGTCCATCGGGAGCTTGGGCCCTGGACTCCTGGAGACGGTTTATGAGGTGATTCTGGCTCGCGCAGGACCGCGGAGGAACTTTGAATGAAAATTCAAACTGCCCTCTGCGCCCCGGCGCCTCTGCGGGATAAGCATCCACTGAAAACTGCGAAGAACCGATAACCAAGCCCGAACATGCCAAATATAATCCCCTTCTGTCTTTGTAACGAAAACTTCATCGCTGGAAGCAGCAAAAACAAACAGGCGGAGAGTTTCCCCTCCGCCTGAAATTGAAGTTGGCTCGTGTGACTTAGCAATTAGCCATTGATCGAGCGTCGGCGACGAATACTCCAGAGTGCGAAGCCGAGTCCAAGGCCGATGAGCGCCCAAGTGGATGGCTCGGGGATTGCGTTGAATTGAATATTATCGAGGCGATTATTCCCAGCGGTGCTGGACGCTCCCTCGACTGTGTAACGGAGGAAGACAGTAGAATCGTTATTCAATGCGGTTACAGTTGGGAGCGTTATCACAGCAAAGCTGCCCGCAGGCACTATGGACGACCCAAAGTTGGTGAATGTAACTCCGTCTGTGCTGTGCGCCCACTGGTTTCCTGTAAAGCCAGTGCCAGTTCTCTGAGATGCGTAGGACACAGACAAGTCCGAAAGCCCCGCCATCGAGAATGCGAAAACCATGGCAAAACCGTTCGCGGAACTGTTAGCTATTCCCAGAGAGGCAGGCGAGGTTGTGACCACAGAAAAGCCAGTTCCGGCATTCACGGCTGTGCCACTGAAAGCCGTTACTTGAGGGCTTGTTGCAAGGGATGTCCATGTTGATGAACCATTCGAACCGTCAAGAAAGAGTGTACCTGTCCCGAAGTTTGCAGTATATACGAGCGGTGCCCCGGGATTTGAAGCAGCAGCCGTACCCCCAGTCGTCGTTGTCTGGAAGTCCCAGCCAGCCACAAGAACCTGAGCATTTGCTGTCGTCAGCGTAGCCGCAACGAGTGCGACCAGTGTAAATGTTTTTTTCATACTTTTTTTGGTGTTCAGGCTGAATTAATGTTGGAAGTGACAAGCGAGAAACAGGAGCTTCGCGACATTTCTGCCATGCTGCGGGGACGGCAGAGAAGGTGCAGAAATTCCGGTTTTCAATTCGAGGCTCCAGTTGGATCGCTAGGGAATGTTATTGTAATTTGGTTTTTAATTTGATTGTGGATCAACCAAGCAATTGCGATGCCAACTGACAACCCCCCCCCAAGCCGCTCAACGCTAGTGCAGGATTTTCTGCATTCTTGCGCAGTGCCGGGCGATTCGATAAGGTGGCGGGTCTGATGAATTCGAAACGTGTTTCACTTTATGATACGACACTGCGTGATGGCACACAGGGGACTGGCATCTCGTTTTCGGTGCAGGACAAAATTCGTGTGGCGGAGCGATTGGATGCGTTTGGGGTGGATTACATCGAAGGCGGATGGCCGGGCTCGAATCCCCGTGATGTGGCATTTTTTAACGAGGCAGCCAAACGCACTTGGAATCGTGCAAAGATCGCCGCATTTGGCAGCACGCGCCGTAGCAAGATGGCTGTCGAAGACGATGCGCAGGTGCGTCTTCTGCTCGACGCGCAGACGCCTGTCGTCACGATTGTGGGAAAGACATGGCCGCTGCATGTGACCGAGGTGCTTGGCGTGACGTTGGAGGAAAACCTGAGCATGATTGCGGACACGGTCCGCTATCTGAAGTCGCATGGGCGTGAGGTGTTTTACGATGCCGAGCATTTTTTTGACAGTTACCGCGAAGACCCGACTTACTCACTTGCGACGGTCCAGGCCGCGCACGATGCGGGTGCGGATTTGGTCGTTTTATGCGAGACCAATGGCGGTGCGCTGCCAGAAACAGTAGGGGTGGTTACGGCAGAAGTAATCGCCGCGCTTGGAGTGCCCGTCGGAATCCACACCCACAATGATTGTGGGCTTGGCGTTGCGAATGCGCTGGCGGCGATCCGGGCGGGAGCTTCGCAGGTTCAGGGAACCATCAATGGGTACGGGGAACGCGTCGGAAATTGTAACCTTGTGAGTGTGATTCCGAATCTACAGTTAAAGATGGGGATCCCTGTAGTCGATGATTTGAGTCGGCTGCGGGAGGTGTCGAACTTTGTTGATGAGGTGGCCAACGTCCCGCATGACATCCGAGCGCCGTTCGTAGGATCAGCTGCATTTACGCACAAAGGCGGATTGCATGTCCACGCGGTGCAGAAATTGGCACGTACTTACGAGCATATCGATCCGGCTGAAGTGGGAAACCGTCAGACGATCGTCGTCTCCGATTTATCGGGTCAGAGCAATGTGCTGGCGAAGGCCCGCGAGTTGGGGTTTACGCTCGAAAAGGGAGCACCGGAGGCGTCCCGGGCGCTTGTTGAAATCAAGCGGCTGGAAAACGTAGGCTACGAATTCGAGTCCGCTGATGCGTCGTTCGATTTGCTGATGCGGCGCTTGCTCGGCGGATGGCTGCCATTGTTCGACCTCAAGGAATACCACTGCACCTTCCGGCGATCCCAAGACTCGGGATTCAGCACCTGCGAGGCGACCGTGAAGATCGTGCTTAATGGCCGTCATGAATACACCGTCGCAGAAGGGGACGGCCCGGTGGCGGCGCTGGATGCTGCGCTCCGCAAAGGATTGCGGCCGTTTTACGCGTGGATCGATGAAATTGCGCTCACTGACTACAAGGTCCGCATCGTGGATGGCAGCAAAGGCGCGGGCGCCCGCACGAGGGTCCTGGTTGAATCGTCCGATGGCAATGTGACTTGGGGCACGGTGGGAGTATCGGATAACATTATCGAGGCAAGCTGGCAGGCGCTCGTGGACAGCTACGAGTACTTCGGGTTGAAATTCCGGAATGATCCCAGGAAGTAATTCCGATCAGGGAAAATGCCCGTAAGAAGACCTTCGCTTCGACGCGAGGGCTCAGAGGTTTTTTAGCGCTCAGGACACTCCGGCTTCTTGCGCGATCCTGAACCCAGAATACCCGCCCACAGGGAATGAATAGACGATCTTTTGAGTAAAAGTTTTGCCCCGCCTGTGCCGTTTGAAGCATTTCCCGTTCCCTTAAGAGAACGGTGGATAACCACGGAGAAAAGCTCTGACTTCCAATTAAGGCCTGTCATTGCTCATCCCCGACAAGCCTCCAGTTGAACTAAACATCGGTCCGGGAGTTGCATTCCTATCGCGAACACCGCAGGGCAAATTTGGTGTGGCATCCAAACCAGGGAGAACGCGCTCCTGGTAGGGGCTAGACTCGCTTTTTACAACGTATTCCAGCCGCTCTGCCACGAAAATTTTGAAAGAACTACTCTCGGAATTCCACCGGGAGGGCTTCCCTGAGAGCGGCTTTTAATCGCTCGAAAGAGCTGCTAACTTCTTCTGATGTCAGCGTCCGCTCTGTGGCACGGAATGTCAAGGAGAACGCCAGAGATTTACGGTCGGCTGAGAGTTTGCTTCCGCTGGGATCCGTGAATACGTCAAAGAGGTTGATTGATGCCAACAGCGGCTCATTTGCTGCGTGGAAGGCAGCTTGGATGGCCGCGGATGGAAGCGCGAGTGGAGCTACTACCGCAAGGTCGCGAGCCACAGCTGGAAACCTCGGAATCGGCGAAAATCTCATGCGCTTTTGCTCATGCACCGACGCGATGGCGTCCATGCGGATCTCCGCGACGACTACTGGACCGCGTGCATTGATGGCGCGGGCAGTAGCGGGGTGAACAATACCGATGATACCAACCACAAATCCTGCTAACTGGATTTCCCATCCGGTCGCGAGCCGCGAATCGGTTATAGGTTCAATTACTGCAGACGGAAGCAAAACTTCAATCACTCCCTTGAGGTCAAATACGTCCATCGCGGCTTCGTCATTCGTGAGCCAGGATAGAGCCGCACGGCGGCCAGTCATGGCCAGCGCAACGGTCGTGAGTTCTTCCTCTGCCGAGACCCTAAATATCCTGCCTATTTCAAATAACCGGATGGACGAGTTACCGTGGTTGATATTTCTTTCCATGGCGGGAATGAGCCCGTCGATGAGGCTGGATCGTAAGGCGGATTGATCATCGCCCAAGGGATTCCGTACTTCCAGCACTGGCGTTCCCGCTCCGATCGTTCTGGAAACGAGCGTGCTGGTGCGTCCTTCGCTAAACCCCAGTCCTGCGAGCAGGTGTCGCACGCGCATGATATCGTCATACATGCCATCAGCATCGCTGCTGTTTGCAGGGGTCGCGCGAATGATGCCTTGAACGCGGTCAATGCCGCCGAGTCGAATGACCTCCTCGATAAGATCCACCTCGCGAGTCAGATCACCGCGATACCCCGGAATCTGCCATTGTTGAAATTCTGGTGCTGAAGCAGTGAGTTCGGTCAGGCCGAGTTGAGACAAAAAGCATCGAATTTCTTCGTCGTCGATTGCTGCTCCCAGCAATGCGCGGCAGCGAGCGGGACGCAATGCGATGGAGGGTGCCGCCGGGGGCAATGCCCCCGCAGTGATCGTGATCGAATCGACCGATCCTCCCGCCACTTCCTGAATGAGTTGTGCGGCGCGGGCGGATGCTGAAAGTATTGCGTCAGGATCCACCCCCCTCTCGAAGCGGTAGCTGGAATCGGTTTGCAACCCATGCATCCGAGCGGTTCTGCGGATCGATGGAGCATCAAAGAGCGCACCTTCGAGGAGGATATCGGAGGTGTCGGCCGTGACGCCCGATGCAGCGCCGCCCATGATGCCAGCCAACGCCAGCACGGATGAGGAATCGGAAATGATAAGATTCGTCGGTGTGAGCAGTAGATCTTGGCCATCCAGGGTGGAGAACGCTTCCTTCTCCAAGGCCAGCCGGACTTCGATGGGGCCATCTACTTTCGCCGCGTCGAAGGCATGGAGCGGCTGCCCCAACTCCATCATAACAAAGTTCGTGACATCGACGACGTTGTTGATCGAGCGGAGTCCACACGCCTCAATGCGCGCCTTAAGCCAGGCGGGACTGGGCCCCACGCAAACCCCTGAGATCCGCCGCACGGAATAAAACGGGCATTGATCAAAAGCGGAAATGGTCGCTTTTTCGGGGTCTGTGTTCGTGGCGCACGCGACTATCGCAGGGGGCGTCAGGGTGGCACTTGTGAAGGCGCGCACTTCGCGGGCGATGCCAAGGTGTGAGAGCCAATCGGGGCGATTGGACGTGATCTCCAAAGCAAGGATGGCATCGGGTGGATACAGCGATGCAATGGGAGCGCCCACCCGGGCGGCCACTGGTAAAATCAGCAGTCCGTCTGCATCCGCAGCCAATTGCAGCTCTTTCGCGCTGCACATCATTCCTTCGCTTTCAACGCCGCGCAGTTTGCCGGTTTTAATTTTGAAGTCTCCGGGTAGCACCGCTCCCGGAAGTGCCAGCGGGACTTTATCGCCTACCTGGTAGTTTTTCGCCCCGCAAACAATCTGCCGAGGTTGCCCGCTGCCATCATCCACTTTGCAGACGCTCAGGCGGTCAGCATTGGGATGGGGAGAGGATTCCAAAATCTGCGCCACAACGACATTGGGGAAATCCGCACCGCGTTGCTCAATCGATTCCACTTCCAGTCCCGCGCGGACCAATAGGTCGGCCAGGGCCTCTGCGGTGCCCTCAAATGATACATACGATCTAAGCCAGTCGAGCGAGAGTTTCATAATTCGTTGTGAGCCGGTCCGTTGAGCCGCCGCATCCTGTCAAAATTGCTTGAGGAACCGGAGGTCGTTCTCGACCAGCATCCGGATGTCCGAAATGCCGGTGAGGTTCATTGCGAGCCGATCCAGCCCGAAACCAAATGCGAACCCGCTAACCATCTCCGGATCGTAGGCAAAATCCCGCCTGCGTTGATTGATTTCAGCAAAGACCGCTGGGTCCACCATGCCGCATCCTGCGAGTTCCATCCAGCTGTTGCCCAATGCTTTAGTCCGGATATCGATTTCAAAGCTCGGCTCAGTAAATGGGAAAAAATGCGGACGAAAGCGGATCTCCGTACGGTCGCCAAACAACTCGCGGAAGAAAAATTCCAGAGTCCCCTTGAGGTCTGCCAGCGAGATATCCGGGCCGACGCAGAGCCCCTCCAACTGCGTAAATTGTGCTAGATGGGTGGCGTCCACTTCATCCCGTCGGTATGCGGCGCCAGGTGCGATGATACGAATTGGAGGCACTTCGTTTTCCATCACCCGCACTTGGACGGAGGATGTATGCGTGCGGAGCAGGCGGCCATCGGGCAGGTAAAAGGTGTCGGCATCGTTGCGGGCAGGATGATGTTTCGGCGTATTGAGCGCATCAAAACAATGCCACTCGGTTTCGATGTCGGGACCATCGGCGAGCGAAAACCCCAAGCGCCGAAAAATCTTCACGGCGCGGTCAAGAAGCTGGGTAAGGGGATGGATTGAGCCGCGTGGCGCGGGCAGCCCGGGCAGCGTGGCGTCGATCCCAGATAGCGCTGCTGCATCTGCTTCGGCAGCAAGCGCAGAGACCCGTTCGTCCAGCAATCCTTGTACTGTCGTTCGGAGGTCGTTTAATGCCTTTCCGATGCGCGGTTTATCTTCCTTGGTGACCGAGCGCATGCCCTCACTGAGGAGGGGAATTGCTCCGGCGCGACCAAAGTAGCGCACACGCAGCGTTTCAAGTGTGTCTGCTGTCGTTGCAGACTCGATGGCCCCGACGGCTTCGGAACGAAGTGCTTCGATTTGCGATTCCATAATAACGGGCATCGCGAAGTGCTACGAGGTCCTTGTGTGGACCGGCGCAGGCACTTCGCGAATTCCTTTGGATTGCGTTAGTATCGAGCGGCCAACAATCAGGCGGCGCGTTTTGCTTCCAGCCCGGCTTGGGCTTTCTGCACGATTTGCGAGAAGGTTGCCTCGTCATGCACCGCAATGTCCGAGAGGACTTTGCGGTCTAGAGTGATTCCCGAGGCTTTGAGGCCTTCGATGAATCGGCTGTATGTGAGACCTTGAGCGCGGACGGCTGCATTGAGACGGTTGATCCAGAGGGCACGGAATGTGCGCTTCCGGGTTTTACGATCTCTGTAAGCCCAATACTTGGCCTTCATCTGCGCATCTTTTGCGTAGCGGAAAAGCTTGGATCTGCGGCCGCGATATCCTTTGGACGCGTCAATGACGCGCTTCCGCCGTTCGCGACTGGCGGGTGCATTAGTTGCACGTGGCATGATGTTGTATCTCCGGGGGTAACCCGGAGCTCCGTGGAGCGGACTGTTTTATTATGGGATCCGGGGCCTCATCGGCTCCATATCCTGCTCATGGGAGCAGGAAGACCGTCGGATCGCTGGGTTTTAGGAGAAAGGCAGGTTGAGCTTGATGCGCGAGACGTCAGATTCCGAAACCAAGCCTGGTTTGGCTAGATTCCGTTTCCGTTTGGCCGACTTGCATTCGAGCAAGTGGCGTCGTCCCGCCTTGGTACGCAAAACCTTGCCGGTTCCGGTAATTTTAAACCGTTTGGCAACAGCCTTTCTCGTTTTGCTTCGTGCGATTGCTTTTGGCATGGGGGAGGAATAGTAGATATCCCGAAGGTTTCTGCAACAAAATTTATTGGCACCCGAAATGATGAAATGATGCCTGCGGAGATTCCTTGGATTTTCAGACTCATTCGTGTGAGGAAAGGCGTGTGCCAGCCACGTGCGACGCCGTTTTTTTAAACGCGTTGTAAAACCGGCACCGGTGATAGGCCGTCGACTCTAGGCCGATCATTCCCCCGTGCGCTGAATTGGCTCAGCCAAACGACGCGAGTATGCATCCATCCCCGCACGGCTAATTATTTACGGAGATACTTCTCGATTTGAACGTCAAAACCGCCGAGGTCTACGCGCTGGTGAAACTCAAGTTGCAGTCCATTGCCACGCGGAGCAATTGGTAGCGGGTTGGCAAATACAAGGCGTCCACCCGGGACGAGCGCTTCTTCGGCAACTTCGAAAAAGTCGGCAATTAGTCCACGGAGGTTGGAAATCGGAATGCGACGTCCCATGGGCGGATTGGATATCACGATTGAAACGCCGCCCTCGTTGAGCCCTTCAATATCCGAATAGTCGCGAAAATCGCAGACTGCGAACGTGGCGGGCACGGTTTCGGAAAGCGCTGCGGCGAAGTTTGCTTCGGCGATGGGAATGGCCTCTTCGCTGCGGTCGGTGCCGAAGATGTGTTTTACCCCGCCACGCATTGCGGATTCGATGAGCTCCAGCCCGGAGCCACAGAACGGATCCCAGACGGTTTCATTTTTCATGGGACCCGCCAAATGAGCCAGGCACGCGGCAAGCGGGGGATGCGAGGCTGCGGGGACATCTGCCAGGCGATAGGAAAACCGGGGATCTGGCCGCAACCGCGGGGTTAGCTCCGCCCAGACCCGACGACCGCTCTGGTGCACGTCGATCTGCCACGGTGCGCTGCGGGAGTCATTGATGAGATTGGGAGAAAGTGCGAATACGCGATCTGTCAGGTTGCGCACAACTCCACGCTGGTGTCCGCGGGCGGGAAATTCCACTCGGTAGCGCAGGGGGCCTTCTGTGAAGGCGGTCATCACCCGCTGAGCGAGAGGTGATGCGATGATGCCAGCCAGTGCCTCAACTTCATCGCGCGGCGCATCGGTCGTACCAAGCACAATGCCAGCGGTTGAGAATCCGCGTAATAAAAACAAATCAGCAAGGCAAAATGGCGCGATCGGGTCCACCGCGACCAGCCCCGGCTCATACCGGATGACACGCAATCTTTCCATCTGGATATTCAGGTCTGCAATCTGCATCACCACAATTTTTTCCAACCCGGCGCGGCACCGCAGATGGATTCGAACCTTCCGGAAGTCTTCGAGCTTTGCATCCATGCGCACCGCTCCCGAGCCCAGAGAACGTGCCACATTGGCTTGTACTTTCTGCACGGTGCGGTTGAGCGGACCGAGGCGTCCGTCCTTCGTTCGAGCGAGCGTTTCGATGCCACCGATTTTTTCCAGCGTTTGTCCGAGAGCCTTGCGTTCGCGATCGGAGTCTGTTTTTTCCAGAAGATTTAGTAGATCGCCCTCTTCCGGGAAACTTGCGCCGAGTTTCGGGAGGGCGGTCATGGCATAGCGCCGTACTTTTTCCTGAGAGTCCTGCAATAGCGATCGGAGCCAGATGCGGGCTTGTTGCTTTTGCTCTTCGGTCCCAGCCTCAGAGAATACGACTCCTACCGCACGCACAACGCTGATCCGATTCATCCGTTCCGATGCCTCAGCCCGATCAAACGCAGGCACTTCGTGGGACCAAAGTTCGTCGCATGAAAGCACGCGTAGCCGCTGATAATGTAACTTGGCCGGGTTCTTGGGTTTGATTGTCATTGGCTAAAACTGGTCGTTGCGGGCCGCGAGCACACGGGGAAACGCCTGGCGAAAAATCGGTGTAAAATCCTCAGGATATGCAGCTAGCCAATCGCTAACCTGTTGCACGGGGAAAAAAGCACCGCCTTCGACTTCCGTCGGCGCAAAAGTAAATGGACCGTTGTGGAAGCCACGGAAAATCTGCAGAAATTCGTATCCGGTATCTGCTCCACACCCGAACTTACAAATCGGCGTGATAGTTGTATCGATGCCGATTTCCTCCATCATTTCGCGGTGAGCAGCCGTCTCGTAATCCTCGCCGCTATCGACATGTCCAGCGGTTGATGAATCCCATAGCGTGGGATTCCGGTCCTTCCAGATCGAACGTTTCTGGAGGAAGATCTCTCCCGCGGCATTAAATAACAAGACATGCACCGCGCGATGTCTGAGGTCGCGCGAGTGGACTTCGCCCCGCGGCAGCGTATTCACAACCTCATCGTGCTCGTCCACCACATCAAACATCTCTTCATCCTGCTGCGCATGCCCGGGAGCCAGCGTCTGCACCAACCGGATCCATTGGACGCGATCAAGCGCCTCACCACGCACATCGTGCGGGATGCCGAGGTCGCGGGCGATTGTGCTCCATTGATCAGGATCCACGCCTGGAAGCAGCTTGCGCAGTTGTTTCCGCCGCTCTGAAAATCCCGCTCTAACGAGCTGGTCAAAAATCTGATCATCCCCGACTGGCACATCAGCAGCTGCGCGAGGCTCCAGCGTGACCACGGCGGAATGCACTTTCGGCGCAGGAAAGAACACACTGGGAGGCAGCGTCTTTACTGCACGCAATCGCCACCGGCGCCCGAGGCACAATGTCATCGCGCCGTATGCCTTTGTGCCCGGGGTCGCGTTCAGACGGTCTGCGAGTTCTTTCTGCAACGTGAAAACCAGCTTCCGTGGTCCCAGCACAGGATCCGCAAAGCGCTCGATGAGCGGTGTCGAAACGTAATAAGGCAGATTTCCGATAATCCGCAGTGGCCCACGTCCCATCAAGGTCCGGGTGTCGAATGCAACCGCATCGGCGTGGATGATATTTACTTTGTGACCTTCATACCGCTCACGCAGCCAGGGAATCAATCGGTCGTCTTTTTCAATAATCGTCAGCCGGTCTGCAGTCTCCACAAGGAGCTCCGTGAGCGCACCGAGACCGGGACCGATCTCCACGACATGATCGCCAGGCTGAATACCCAGCTCGGAGACGATCCACTTCACTAAGTTTTGATCAAAGAGAAAATTCTGCCCGAGGGACCGTGCCGGGGACGCGCCGAGGGCGGCCAAACGGTGGTGTATTTCTTTGATTGTCATTGGATAATGTCTGGGATCTGAAAAGTTGTTCACAAGGCATGTGTGAATAATCTTCAGAAGCGGCTGACAATTATTTGCAAGTTATTCACAGTCTATTCCCCGTGGCAAGCCTGCTCCCGGGCTGATCATAAGAACATTTGCGGTGGAAGCCCGATGCAGGCGAAAAGATGCAAGCCAATCCTCCGTAACGATAACCGTTGACGCCAGCGAAAAACCAACTAGGCATCATTCCTAATGAAAAACAAACTACACTTGATTCGTCTCGCGGCCACTGCCATTTTCCTGGGAGTTGTCTCGCAGGCACAGGCGGAACCCAACCTCGACTTCACCCTCGTAAATAAAACCGGTTTCGACATTAAGGCTGTCTATGTGGCACCGACCAGCAAGGAAGACTGGGAAGAAAACATGCTTCAAGACGTTCTTGAAAATGGAGATTCACTAGATATTTCATTTGATCCAGGTCAGACCACCACCAAATGGGACGTGATGGTCGTCTGGACCGATGACGACTCCGCCTATTGGAGAAATTATGACCTCAGCGAGATCTCGAAGCTGACGCTCTACTACAACGTCGACACATCCGTTGCGAGCGCCAAGGCCGAATAAATTTCTTTCCCATTCGGGGGGCGATGATGACAGTCTTCGACCATGTTTTGGAACTATGTGGCCGTGATGACTGGCGGAGCGGTTGGTGTCGGCGCGCGCATGCTGATGTCCAACTGGATCGCTGAGTATTACGGCGAGACCTATCCGTGGGGGACGTTCGCAGTGAATGTGCTCGGGTGCCTGGTCATCGGAATCTTTAGTGGGTTCACGGGACCGGATGGATTGCTGATGACGTCCCCGCTCGTTCGGCAGGTTGTCATGGTCGGGGTGCTGGGGGGATTTACGACATTTTCCTCATTCAGTCTGCAAACGCTGGCACTGATTTCGAGCGGACAATGGCTCTATGCTGCGGGAAATGTTGCGCTTACAGTATTTGCATGTCTGCTAGCGACTACTGCCGGCCTGATGCTGGCCTCACTCCTTCAGCCCCGATGAATGATCCCGCCCAAGCCTCTCCTGAACGTGATGCCACCCTGCTGAGGATTTTCCTAAGTGAACGCGAGCGCTGGGAGCATCAACCGCTTTTCGAAGCACTTGTGATGAAGGCGCGTGACGCTGGCCTTGCAGGTGCCACGGTGCTTCGAGGCCCTCTGGGATTTGGAGAGAGCAGAAAAATCCAAACCGCAAAAATTTTGCAACTCTCGGACAATTTGCCGGTGGTGATTGAGATAATCGACTCCGAGGATGTGATCCGAGCATTTTTGGGAACGATCTCCGGGATGATGGATGGCGGAATCGTGACAATGCATCCCGTGCGTGCGATCCAATTCCCCAAGAGAGCAAAATAGCACGATTTTTTGACAATCCTGCCGAGGGCTGGCAAGCTGTGATCTCTGTGCATCGATGAGAGTTCAGAAGATCTTCCTGTGGCTGACGATGGCCGCATTGATAGTGACCGCATTGCGGCCATCTGACGCCCATGCGCAGACGCGAGGACGCTTGGAAAACAGCCCAGGCATCGCCATTTTCAAACGGTATGCGTGGTCCTCTCCCGAGGATTTATTGGCCGCCGAATTTTTGTCCTATGTGGATCGGCGGGCGGAGTTTCAAACGACCCGAGGATATATCCAGTTTCGCCTTCCGCAGAACCAAGTGCGCCAGGTTGGTGGGGAATCCATCGTCGATATCGTGCATTTTTCAGACCTCACGACCCCGATTAACCTGCTCACGGCGGCAGACGAGAGAGTGATGCGGGAGAAAATTACTAAGGCCGAGAAGCTGGCGGCGTATTCCGAGGGCGTTGCGATCATCGTTGGGCCGTATCTCACCGCGCTGAAGAATGACCTCGCTCAGTTTTCTTCTGGACGGGTCAAGCAGGACGGAGCCTGGAAAGATCGCACCGACCATGTGGCATCGCAGATCGAGGCGATTCTTGCCGAGGTGCGGGCAGGTGGGATCGAGGGGCGCAAAGAGCTTGAGAGCCGCATTAAAGGAATTCAATCTGAGGGGAATTCCGGATTGCCATTTGAACGCAACATCCGCGAACTCCGCGAATCGTGGTTTCGCATTCGGCTCCAACGCGCAGCATCTGCTGTAGAAGAACGCCGCGGACGGGCAGCCGCCGACCTCCTCGATGAACTTCGAATGGATATGGGCTCCACCCCAGTCTCCAAAGGGCTCCAAGATCAGATGCGTTCGCTGGGAGACCAAGCGGCTGCGTTGATTCTGGAAGCACGTCGGGCAGACCTGCTGCTGGAATTAAGAAATCCGATAACCAACGAGGGTCGCAAGGGAGCGGTGCTCCGAGAGCTTGATACCATCGGAGTCACGGCACCGGACGATTTGGCGTGGATGGAGACGATGCGTGAATCCCTGCAACGGAGACAATCGGCCAACCGCAACGTGCAACTCCTCACCGCAGAAACAAATAGTTTATTTGATACGGCGAGTCTGCGCCGTGCTGAGTCGGGAGCCTATTTCAAAACCGGTGACACAAACCTCCGAGATCTTTCCGAAAAGCTATCCACGGCGTGGCAGGCAATGCCGCCCAGCGAGACGGAAGCACGCACTGCTCTGGCGGATCTTCAGTCGCTCATTGAAACGGCCGGACAACTCAGTTTTCACCTAAGTGGTAAAGACTGGAAGGCGGTTCCGGGACTACTGACCCGGTTGCGGGATATTTCTGACCGGGCGGGTGCCGGCCAGGTCTTTGTAGAAAGTATCGAGTCGGAGGTTGCTATCCGCCGCGTGGAAGTGAACCAAGTGATGGCACGTGCTGCGGCAAAGGAAGCCGCTGGCAGCCGGAGTGAAGCGCTAATGCTGTATCTCGAAGCCAGTGAAATGTTACCAGACGAGAAGACACAGCGTGAAGTAAAGCGGCTTAGCCAAGAGGCCTTGGGATTATGAACCAGTATGGCATAGGATATTTTGTTGCGCGGCTCTCGGTGGTGCTCGCGCTGGTTGTTTTGGTCTTGGGGCTGATTGGAGCGATGCTGTCGTGGAATGTCTTTAACGGGAAGATCGAGTCGGCGCGCGTGCCCGCCGACACCGGGTTAAAAGATGCCATCGAGTCCATCAATGCGGCCCAACGCGCCGCGGTGGAAGAACTTCGCACGGCAGGATTGCCAGTTTCCCGCAGCGAGCTTCTCCAATTTTCAGAATTTGAAGGACCAGAATCACTCATAACGCTGGACCGGCGACTCAATCTGCTCATCGATGCCCGCGCAATAATCGTCGCCAATCAAGCCGAGGTGGTGGCCAAGGTCGGTTCAGGATTCGATGAAATTATCGGGCAACTCAAGGAATTGGCGCGTCGGACAACCGCTGCAGTGCCACCTGAGGAGACGGAGCCAACCGCTCCGCCGACCGACGAGCTGCTCACGGATGCCGGAAATGGCGTGCCTCCCGCGCTCTATGCCGAATCAGATCGGAAGAGCACACGT
>JBGSMR010000455.1:0-2200 GCA_041740065.1 Chthoniobacterales bacterium | reverse complement strand
CTTGCTCGATTTGCGCAAACGACTTTTGATCACAATCCCGGAGCACCGGCACGATGAGGCCTTTTTCGGTGCCGACTGCAACGCCGATATCATGAAAGTGATTCTGGACGAGTTCATCTCCGTCCATTCGGGAGTTGATCGACGGCACCGCTTTGAGTGCATCGACCGTGGCTTTGATGAAAAACGACATGAAGCCCAATTTGATGCCGTGTCGTGCCGTGAAGTCGTCCTGCATCTGCTTGCGCAGCGACATGACCTCCGACATATCACACTCGTTAAACGTCGTAAGAATGGCGGCAGTCTGCTGGGCTGCGACCAGTTGAGTGGCAATCTTGCGGCGGAGTGGGGAGAGCTTCTTCCTTGTGCTGCGTGACTCGTCTTTGGCTGACGACGAGGGCGTAATTGGCGCTGGGGCAGGGGATGGTGCGGGCGCAGGGGCTGCGGGTTTTGGTTCTGCAGGTTTTGGTTCTGCAGGTTTTGCTTTGGGACTGTCTGCGGCAACTGCCGCTGGAGCCGCTGAGGCGGGATCAGCAGGTTTGGGACTGCTTGCTGCTACCGCTGGTGCACCCGCTTCAATGGTTGCCACGACTTGGCCGATTTTAACTTCCTCGCCTTCGGGAACCTGAATTTTCAGCGTTCCGGATTCGGTGGCGTTCACTTCGCTTGAGACCTTGTCGGTTTCCAGAGTGAAGAGGATTTCTCCGAGGGTGACGGCATCACCGTCCTTTTTATGCCAAACGGATAGGAGGCCAGACGAGATGGATTCGCCGACGGCGGGGACTTTTACTTCGGTGCTCATGCGGTAGTGGTATCGGGATTAAACTTCGAACGCGTGTTTGACAAGGGCGACCTGTTCCTTTTTGTGAATCGCCGTGGAACCCGAAGCTGGACTGGCTGCGTCCGGGCGGCCGGCGTAATCGATCCATCGGCCAAACAACGAGGAGATCCGAGGAAGCATAAACGAATATGCGCCCATATTTTTTGGCTCTTCTTGGCACCAGACGATCTTTTTTGCGTTCTTGTATTGATTGACGATGCGGTGCAATTTTTTAGAATAGAGAGGATACAATTGCTCCACTCGAATGATCGCTGCTTTCGCAGTAAAGTCATTTGCCTGGCGATAGTTCACTAGATCATAATACACCTTGCCCGAGCAGAGGATCACGCGTTCTACCTCTTCGATATCGGGCTTTGCTGGATCATCCAGGATTTCGTAAAACCTAGAGTTTGTGAAGTCCTCGGTCGTTGAAACCGCCTGCTCGTTCCGCAGCAAGCTCTTCGGTGTCATAATGATCAGCGGCTTTCGATACCCCCGATGGATCTGGCGACGCAATCCGTGGAAATATTGTGCAGGAGTGGAAAAATTGCACACCTGCATGTTCTCTTCCGCGCAAAGCTGAAGAAATCGTTCCAAGCGCGCGCTGGAGTGCTCTGGGCCTTGGCCTTCGTATCCATGCGGGAGGAGCATGACAATGGAACTCGGTAGCTGCCATTTAGATTCTGCCGACGCGATGAATTGATCAATTATGATCTGCGCTCCATTCCCGAAGTCTCCAAACTGCGCCTCCCACAAACAAAGCATCGAGGGGAAATCCATGGAGTAACCGTAGTCAAAACCAAGGACGGCATACTCGGATAGCGGGCTATTGTAGACGCAAAACCTTGCTTGCTCGCTGCCAAGATTATTTAGCGGGATGTGGCGTTCACGGGTTTGCTCGTCGTAGATGACACTGAGCCTTTGGCTGAACGTGCCGCGACGGCTGTCCTGACCAGACAGGCGGACTGGTGTGCCCTCCAGGAGTAACGAGCCAAAGGCCAAGGCTTCGGCATAAGACCAGTCATAGGGTCCGCCTTCCTTCCAGACGGAAAGCCGACGGTCGAGCAAGATTCGCTTGAGCTTTGGCAAGATACGGAAGCCATCGGGGACCCGGGTGAGTGCCGTGACGATCTGCTCAAGCATTGCTGGAGCGATCGCCGTATTTATTGGCTCGTGTGAGTAGGGCGGCTGAAAAACTGCGGTGGAGCCAACGAGTTCTGGCTTTTTGGCCGATCGAGCGGCTTCCTTTGCCTTCACCTCTGAGAATGCGGCCTCCAGCTCTCCGATCACATCGCCTTTGATTCGAGCCACGTCGTCGTCGGTCAATTTTCCGAATGGCCGGACGTCGTTGACAAAAATCTCGCTTAAGCGCGGGTGTTCCGC
>JBGSMR010000445.1:0-3892 GCA_041740065.1 Chthoniobacterales bacterium | reverse complement strand
CTGGAACAAGGGGAACGGAGCAATAGAAATCCAGCCAGTCGATTGAGAGCGAGGGCCAAAAACGAACCGAGGACGCACGACCTAATAAGCTATGCTGGGATTTTCGGCGGGAACTGCGTTTCGTCAAGCGCGTGACTGCATCGCTTCGTGCAGGAGGTTGGCAATGGATTGGATTTTCACTGGTTTGTTTAAGAAAAAATCCATTCCCGCTTCGAAACAGCGGTTGCGATCCTCGGGCAGGATGTTAGCCGTCAGAGCGGCGATAAAGGTTGCCTGTGCGGCGGCCTCTCGCTCCATCAAGCGGATTTGGCGGGTAGCCTCGATCCCATCCATCTCCGGCATCTGCACATCCATGAAGATGCAGTCGGGTCGGCTTTCCTGAAAGATCCGCACGGCATCGACTCCGTTGCCGGCTGTGAGCGGATCATAGCCGAGCTTTCGCAGCATGAGGACGATGAGTTTGAGATTTACGGGGTCGTCCTCCACGACGAGGACCTTGAACGCGGCCTGAGCAGCGAGGGGGATCGATTTGGAAGAGAGAGTTATGGCAGGGGCCTCAGCGGCTTGCAGCGGAATTAAAAGAGAAAACTCTGAGCCTTGGCCAGGCTGACTCCGTACTGTCAACGCCCCACCCATCAATCCCGCCAGCCGTCGAGAGATTGTCAGTCCCAGTCCGGCACCTCCGTGCTGTCGCGCGGTTGAGGAATCCACCTGAGTGAAGAGGCCAAAAATTTCCTCAATCTTGTCGGCGACAATTCCGCAACCGCTGTCTTGCACAAAGAATTCGAGCTGCGCATTGCTCCGACGGACGCCGAGGCTGATTGCGCCACGCTCTGTAAATTTCACGGCATTGCCGACGAGATTCACTAAAATTTGTCGGATGCGCCCGGGGTCGCCTTTGACTAGTAACGGTACATCCACCGCTACGGAGTGTCGAAAATCGAGCCCTTTCTTTCGAATTTGCAGAGCAAACAAAGCCGTGATTTCGCCGATCAAATCGGAGGGCGATAGATCCACTTTTTCTACTTTCAATCGGCCCGCCTCGATTCTGCTGAAATCAAGCACATCGTCGAGGATATGCAGGAGGGCTTCGCCGCTACCCCGGATCGTTTCCACATAGCCCCGGCTTTCGGCGGAAAGGTCATCATCGTGAGTGAGCATTTCCGTAAAGCCAAGGATACCATTCATTGGTGTACGGATTTCATGACTCATCACGGCCAAAAATTCGCTCTTGGCTTTCTCGCCTGCGGACGCTTGAACGCGGAGCACTCTTTCGGTTTCCAGCTTCTCTTGAAGCACTTTCTCACGCAATACCTGTATCGAGACATCCCAGTTGGTGCCGAGCATCCGGAGCGGCTTGCCCGCAGGATCACGAAATACGAGGCCCTGCCCGCGGATGTGGCGAATTTCTCCCTGTGGCTCCACAATGATGCGGAAAGAAGTATCGAACGGGTGGCCGCCTGGTCGTAATGCCTCCGAGATGGCCGCATTAGCTCGCTCTTGGTCGTCGGGATGGAGGTGCTGTTGCCACAGATTCACGGTCGTGAGCCCGCCGTCGGGAGTCGCCCCGTAGAGTTTATACATCTGGTCGTCCCAATGCATAGCACCCGTGGTGACGTTCCAATCCCAAATGCCGACGTTGCCTGCTTCGACCGCGAGTTTTAGCCGGTCAGCGAGTTCTCGGGTTTCTATTTCCTTTTGCTGGGCCGCTGTGCGGTCGCGCGCTACGGCGAAAAGGCTCTGATCCGCTTCTGACCATTGGGAAGACCATGTGATGTGCGTGATCGAGCCGTCCTTACGCAAGATGCGGTTTTCGAATCCGACGACGGGTTTTCCGGCAATGATTTCGGCGGCAATCTGATTGGTCTTGGGTTGGTCTTCCGGAAACACCATATCGATGTAACGTCTGCCGAGCAATTCTTCCGGACGATAACCCCAGATTTTTTTACATGCCGCGCTCATCTGGGTAAAACGGCCCTCCGCATCGACGGTGCAAATGGCATCGAGGGAAAAATCAAAGACCTTGGCCAGATCTTCGGACGTGCGCCGGAACCGCTCTTCACTCTCCTGCAAGGCGATTTCTGATTTTTTGCGCGCGGTGATTACCTGGGTGAAAAAAATTAATCCTCCGATTTCGCCGCCTACTTTATGCCAAGGTCGTGCTTCCCATTGCAACCAATCGATGGAACCGTCTGCGCGCGGGAAAGAGTCTTCCTCGGAGCGTTCGACTGCGCCCGTGAGTACACGCTGATGGATTAACTTCCAGCGCTCGGGTGCGTCGGGAAATATCTCATAATGCGATTTGCCAAAGATGTCCTCGATGGTGAGTTGGTAATCCTGAAACCAGCGGTCACTGGCTTGCAGGTAGCGCATTTGTGTGTCCAGCATAGCGATGGCCGCAGGAGTGTGCCGGATGAACGTCCGCAGCAGATTTTCATTCGTGAGGAGATCTTCTTCCATCCGCTTTTGCTGCGTGACGTCGCGTTGGATGGCGACAAAATGGTCGATAGAATCCTTGGCATTTCGGATGGGGGCAATCTGCCATTCCGCATTGTATTCCGTTCCGTCCTTCCGATAGTTGATCGTCTCGCCGGCGAATACCTCTCCATTGGTCAAGTTTTCCCTTAACCGGCGCAGAACAGAGGGATCGGTTTTCGGCCCCTGCAGAATGCGGGGTGTTTTACCGATGACGTCGGCGGCGGAGTAGCCTGTCATCCGCGTGAACGCGGGATTCACAAATATAATTTTCGGTCCTGGTAAATCGAGCTGCGCTTCGGTGATCAGAATCGACTCATTCGACTGCTCCACTGCGGAACTGAGCAGTTGCAGCGTTTCCTCTGCCTCCTTCCGATCCTGAATATCCGTGCACGTGCCAAACCATTTGCAGACCATGCCCTCCGCATCGCGCACCGCCACGCCCCGAATGTCGAACCAGCGGTATTGGCCGTCTCGGCGACGCAGTCGACACTCCAATTCATAGGGAGCGCCGTGTTGGGTTGCCTGTTGCCAAGCGTCCCACGCGCGGTGTTGATCCTCAGGATGGAAAGGCTTGTTCCAGCCGTGTCCGTAGCTTTCCTCGAGCGTCAGGCCGGTGTAATCTATCCAACGTTGATTGAAATAGATGTTCCAGCCATCGGGTCGGCACATCCAAGTAAAATGCGGTGAAAATTCGGCAAACTCTCGGAAGAGCGTTTCGCTTTGCTGCAACGCCGTGGCCTGAAGCCGCAACTGCACCTCGTCCTGCCTGTGCTCATCGCGCAGCTGTTTCTCAGCTAGGACATGCTCAATGGCCGGGCCAAGGCGAACAATCCGATCCTTTAGCAGGTAATCATTCACACCGAGCTTCATTGCCTCCACTGCGGCCTCTTCGCCCAAGGTTCCGGACACAAGAATGAAAGGAACATCCAGCCCGCGCTCCCGCAACAACTTCAAGGCGCGTAATCCGTCAAAATGCGGCATGCTAAAATCGGAGAGGACCAGGTCAGGAGACGTTGCCAGCCCGGCTAGAAAATCTGGCTCTGTGTCCACCCGTTTCCATTCCGGGGTGAAGCCCGCGCGCCGGACTTCACGGATTAGCAGCTCGGCATCCGTAATCTGATCTTCTACTAGGAGGATGCGAATTGGTTTTTCCATGGTGAACGGCAGAGACCTGGATCTTATCTGGGTTTTTGATTCAGCAGCAGCCAATAATGACCCATCTCCGCAACGGCGGCGGAGAAATTGTCGAAGTCCACGGGCTTGACGATAAAACTATTGACGCCCAGCTTGTAGCTCGTGATCACGTCATTGTCCTCCTGAGACGAAGTCATCACAACTACCGGGAGAAGTTGAGTGCGTTCGTTCGAACGGATGGCGCGCAACACTTCTAGTCCGTCCACCTTGGGCAGTTTCA
>JBGSMR010000392.1:0-9991 GCA_041740065.1 Chthoniobacterales bacterium | reverse complement strand
GAGAATATCGCCAACTCGTGGCAGCGTCATTGAGTGGCGTCCGTAGGGCTTTCAACCTAAATCCCGCAGTTGGAAGGCCTGAAAATGCCAGTTTTTACCATGAAGACCGGGAAGGACATGAAGAAATGACTTGTCTAAAAGCCGATCCGACCAAGCGGACTTGCGTTCACCCATTGGGTGAACGAGATGGATGGTCCTAATTTTGCATAAGGCATTGAACTTCATGCCCTTCGTGTCCTCCATGGTGAATTCAATTGCGAATTCTAGGTTCAATTGTTGCGGATCTTCCCAAGAAAAAATTCTGGCTTCGGATGGAACGCCTAATCATCCCCGACGGGTCCGCGCGCGAGGCGCCCTACCTTTCTCGCAAGCGCAAGTCAAAATGGTGGCACAGCGGCGTGGCTAGAACCTGGAGTAATTCCTCATGGGCTGCTGATCGTGATGCGCAGGACATCGTGAGGGTTTAGAATCAGGGCGGAAATGGTGGCGGTTCCTCGCACCACCGCGACAGGGAGGCTTTCGGTGAGAATTTCCGGCTCTGGCACAGCGGCAGTGCCGGGTGCGGCGAAGCCAATGCGTTCGATTTTCGCGCGGAGTTGTTTGGCATCTGCGGTGACCATTGAAAGAGCACCGAGGTTTTGGAATTGCACGGAAACGTCCTTGAGTGGGCGAGGGGCACCGGATGCAGCATTTGAGGCCAAGAGGACTTGCGCTTCGGCGGGAGACTCTGATTCGGGCGCGGACTGCGAGGCAATGACAATTAAGTCCGGGTTGTTGCTTGTCGTTGCGACCCGCCGACCCTCGGACTTTGCATACCACTGGTAGGCCCACCAGACGGCGCGGGGTTGGTGGGTGTCATGGGTGAGCAGGCCATCGAGCGAGCCATCGAATCCGGAATTGACACCTGGTGCGTCGGGGTGGTCCCAGCAGGAGCGACACGCCGCCACAACTCCCGCTTCCTCCATAGCGCGCAGGAAGGCCAAGATGGAACCGGGGCGGTAGGATGGATCTCCGGGTGCTCCGTATTCATTGATGTGAATCTCACGAGCGCCGACTGCGGCAAACTGCGGATTGTCGATAAAATCGGCACGAATTTGCGCAAGTTCGAACTTCATGCGGGCCAGCCCGGCATCCTCTCGGTCCAGCATGTGGAGCGCGAGCACTTGGACCTTGAGATGGTTCGCCTTGCAAAATTCCATGAATTCCCGGAGCCGATACGCTGGGTAAGATGCGCTCAGCGAGGGGCCGCTGATGACGGCATCGGGCACGACGGCCCGGATCGCATCGTGTGCCTGCTTAAAGGTTTCGAGGAATTTGGCGAAGTCGGCATCAGGCCAATCGAGAAAAAACATGCCCATGTCTGGCTCGTTCCAGATGTCATAGATGGCGGCAGTTCCATGCCTCTGCGCCAGTGTGGTGACATGCGCCCGCCATGCCTCGTAGTCGTCGGCCCATGGGGGTGTAGCGGGTGGGTATTTTCCCTCCGAGCACAGGACAATCGGGGTCGCACCGAGAGCGGTCACACGGTCTGCCCATTCACTGCGCACACGCCAAAACTTCGGGCGCAGAGGCTTCACCAGGTGGTCGCCCGGTTGGCCGTCAGCCAGGTTATTGACATCGAGGCCGAGGAGGAAGCCACTCAGTGATGGGACGGGAAGGGGGCGGGAGAAATCCACCGTGGCGCGAGCGGTAGTGGCAACTTCGGGAAGCTCACGGAAGCTGGTGTTTTCCAACGTGAGCGTTGTTCCGGCAGGGAGTTTTCCGAGAGGAAAAAGGATGCGCGCCATCGAGGAGGGATCATTTTTGGTGGAAGAAAAATTTGCAGTTCCGTCGAAGTAGAGGGTAACAGGATTCGGTCCGGCCATGACTTTCTGACTGACGAACGTGGTGAAGGGTTCCCCTGTCTTTTGCAAGAGGATCTCGAAGGTGACCTCTTCGCTGGCTCGAATAGTGAAGCTGCCCTCGTAGTGGCGGCCCTCGGTGACCGGCACCTCGGAGAACAGTGCCAGATGCCATGTCTCGGCGGTTTCAGGCCGGTGATCATTTGCAATTGTCACACGGGCCGAATTGCGCGTCGCGGATGCGGAGATTTTTGCCGGGCTGGCACCGCTGAAATCCGCCGTGGCCCATAGAGCCGGCGTGGCGGCGAGTGCGCTGCCAGACGGAAGGAGCAGGGCAAGCACAAATCGCAGGGCCATGTGCCAGAAATTCGGGGAGTTTGTCCGTGGTTTCATAGGTATGTGGATTGTTTTGCGTTTAACTGACATTTATTCTTTGGCGGAGGCGTTGGCTGAGGCCGGCGTTAGAGAAAGTGACTCGTTCGCGCGGGCAGGCAGGGGCACCCCGCGTGCGGCTTCCTCCGAAGAAAAAAGTCGTCCGTCCGCAGTTTTCCAAGCACCTGCGGGAAGGAATAGCCTCGAGGGCTGGATCAATTCACCGTCCGTGCAGTCCACGGTGATGGAACCATCGGCTCGCGCGGTGACTGAATAAATCGCCCCGTGGAACGCAATGCGCGTGATGGTCAGCGATGGCCATGCGGATGGCAACTGCGGCTGGATTGCGAGCCCGTCCAAGCGAGGGGTGAGCCCCAGAAATCCATCGATCACGACCTGCGGCAGGAGAAGGGACTCCAGGAATTCACGCATGATGCCAAGACCGCCGGTGCCGATGCCGTCTCCTTGAAGCGAAGATTCCTCATTGGCTTTTTTCCCGCTGTAGTATTCCGAGTAGCCGCCTGCCTTGCGTGTGTCTTCATACCAGGCGATGATTTCCTTCAATCGCTCCCACGTAGCGTCTGGTCCGCGCACTTTGAGAATCGCCATGAGGTCGTGATACGAAAACCCGAGCACGGAACCTCCATCTTGGACTTGGCCGCCCCACGGGATTAACTCCGGACTCGTCCAGGGGTGGATATACCAATCGAGGTTGCGGCGGGTGGTCATGCGCGGTCCGAAGCGGAACTTGTAGATGTCTTTGCCTTGCGACGTGTCTCCTTCGACGATGCGCTTTCCATCCAGCCAGTCCCGGATTTTTTCCGCCTGATCCGGAAGTGCGAAGTCGTGATAAATGGCCTCGTTATTGGTGAAAACAAATCCGTAATCCCAGCGCCTCCCATCCACCAGATCCTCGGCACCGATGAAGCGTCCGGTTTCTTTGTTGAACAAGTAGGGTGCGGCCTGGGCCTTGATCTCGGCAGCCAATTGACGCAGATCAGCGGGATCAAAGGCAGCGCCCTCGCGTCCGACGCCCCATTCCGGGTGCGCGGCAACTTGCTCCTCGATGTCTGCCATGCGAAGGATCGCGGCGTAGCCGAGATAGGTGGCAATGGTGTCGCGTCCCCCAAAGGGCAGAATGTCGAAATAGCTGTTGCCGATCCCGCGCCCCGGCTTGATCACTTTTGTTCCGTCTGCGGTGAATTCGATCCCGCTGCGCCCGTCTTTTCCGATGTCTGGCGTCACGACCATCTTCTCCTCGCGGACGCGGTATTTTCTCAGGAAGTAAGCGAGGGCGGAGCGCATTTTTGGCAGGGCCTCACGCAGCAGCGATAGATCACCCGACCAAGCAGTGAAGTCGGCCATTCCCAGGATGTAAGACGGATTGTTGACGTTGTGGCGGGTCTCTACGGCGGACATGAGCGACTTGATCGCGATCCGGGTCGGCCCGGCATTTCCCGGACGGATGCGGATGCGCGTGATCCGTGTCTCCAGGTCGATCGATTCCGGAAGTTTGACCATGCTGACAAAGGGAATGCGAGCCGTCGGTGGAGGCGGTGAGAAATAGACCCGGCGATCCGGCGAAAATTCGGGTTCTGAAGCAGTGGACCATTCCAGGTAGGGTTGGGCGTCGCGTGGCAGATCCGGTGCCAGCCATTCCATGCGGAGGTAGGTGAACGAGGGTTTCCCGACATCGAACGGCGGCGAGGTGATGGTTGCCGGGTTTTCGTCCGTTTGGATCACCCAACCTTCGGGCTCGCCGACAGAGAGAGTCTTGGCGTCGTCCAGCGTCCAGGCATCCACCGTTTTTGTCGGAAAAATGCCGAACTCATCCCGGTAAACCATGTTAGCCATCGAAAAGTGCCAACCCACGCCAGCGGATTGGGTCCACAGCGGAAAAGGCCAACCTTCGGGGTGACCGAGTCCATAGATCTGATGGGTCGAGACATATCCTTCCGGGGACACGTTCCGGAGCAATAGGTTCTGGCGCACCGCCTGGAACTGGGGCCGGGCGCGGGGGTCGTCAGCCGTAGCCGGCCATGCGATCGCGCGGGGAATCCATTGGTCCCAAAGCGATCCGCTGGTATAGAGTCCATTGAGATGCCAGTTGTATAAGTCCCGCAGTAGCGCAAGTTCCCGGTCCGAGCCGGGAGCCAAAAACTCGGGGAATTTCGCATCCGGCGATGCCGGAGCATAGCCGATGAGCGTGCTTCCCTGCGAATTCGGCTGCACGGCTACCGCTGCACGCCATGACGAATCGTCAAACCCCGCTTCCATCCACCCCTGCGGCGGCTCGCCCTCAAAACACTTCCAGCTCGCATCCATCGGAATGAAGCGAGGCGGCGCCCCTTTCTCGAAAAGGGTAAACTTCCCAATGAGGCCGGTCGCAGTTTCGGGAGAATTTTCGACCCGCACCGTAATCGTGTTTTCCCCCTTGCGGAGCAATGTCGACGGCAGGTGATAGCTACCAAACGCCGTCGTGAAATCGGGATTCAGTCCTCGCTGCATCTCACCGATTTTCGTGCCATTGAGATAGAGAGTCCCACGATCATCTGCCGCGAATGCCACCCATCCTTCGCTGACCACAGCGGGATCTTCCACCAAGAAGGACTTTCTAAAGCCTAGCAAAACATTGGCTGTGGGGGGATTGGGGCCAGAGCCCGACTCAATAACACTGGAGATCCACCAACAACTCCGCAGGTCGTTAACCAACGACGGATCTGGATCAGATGCCACGCATGGAGCAGTCATTGCCATCAATAAAATTGCCGTCCAGGTTCTCCAGTCCGCTCCAAGTCCTACCCCGGGTGCAGGCAAAAGCGTCGCAGAGGATCGATTGTTCGACTTTTGATTGAGTTCATATTTCATAGAGTTATGACATGCCCGACAAGTTTGGGAAGGCTCCTTAGCCGTCTGTTTTTGATCCTTTCAGATCGTCCGTGGTAAACCACTGCGGCACCGCTATTGGTCATCACTATCTGACCTTTTGTTTGCATCACGCTTACAGTGGCCGCCGGTCTGGAGAATCCCTACTCGGCCTCGGGAACTGCTTTGCCCGGTAGAGAAATTGCGACTCCTGCCAGACCAGCAAGACTCTGTGACCCGACGGGAAAATCCGCCCTGGCTGCAAACCCGGTCACGAAGTTGGAAAGCTCTGTTGCCGGCACGCCCGGAAGCAATGCCTCCGCATCCACCATCTTGGTATTCTGGATTTTCACCAACCGTGCCAGTTGAATCAGTTTGTTGAAGTTCTGGTCCATGGTGCGGTTCTTTTTCGTCGGGCACAGTCCTGCTCGGGATTCGAGTGCGACCAGAAGTGCGTTTCCGGCGGGAATTATTTTTGCGGTGGAGTGGGGGAATAGGCAAAAAAGCGGACAACTTACGATGTATTCACTCTTCCAAGTATCCTAGAAAAGCTAATTTTTGAGAAGGAATTCCCTCTAGCTAGTTCAAAAAACCTTGTATTTCAGATAGGCGTCGAGCGGCGGGTGGCCGGCGAGGATCATTTTGCGGGTGAGGTTTTCCTTGCCTGCGGTGTCCTCGGCTTTTTCCAAAACCTCGACGGCAATCTCGTGGGGAATGGCAATGACTCCATCCAGATCCGCGAGGATGAAATCGCCGACGTTGATGACAGTTTCGCCGATTTTGACCGGCACGTGGTGGTCGATGAGTTTCCATCGGCCCTTAATGTCCTTCGGCGTGGTGTAGCGGCAGAAGACCGGAAGCTTGCTCTGGTGCAGGATGTAGTCGATGTCGCGGCAGCCGCCGTCGATGACCACGCCCTGGCAACCAGCGATCTTGGCGGCATGACTGGAGAGTTCTCCGAAGTGGGCGTTCTGGTTGTCATTGGGTTGCGAGACGATGACATCACCGGGCTGTATAGACTGGAGCATTTCCATCCATGGCAGTAGGAGCTTATCGTTATCGGTTTCTAGTGCGGGTACGCCCAGAGCTGGCATGGCGCGCCCGGCGAAACGCATGCCGGGCCGGAGCGCGACGATGTTGTGCGGCAGGACCCGGTCGCGCACGCCCATGCCATCGAGCACATCGTTGACTGCGCCGGTGTAGAGCTGTCCATAGCGATTGATGAGGTCTTGCAGTGCAGGATCAGGGAGTGCGGCAGGGACTTCTGTTTCTTCAGACATGATCGTAAGTGAGAGCGGCCATGCGGTCGCGGTTGAGTTCGATGCCGAGGCCGGGTTTTCCGGTCGGGGTGATGTAGCCATTTTCTGCGACCGGTTCGCCGTCGAAGACCTTCCAGAAAAGCTCATTGCCGGTATCCGGTTCGACATCCGGGAAGTATTCGATGAGCGGGCAATTGCTCTGAGAAACGATGATGTGCAGGTTATGAGCTTCGTTCGAATGCGGAAAAATCGGGATGTGTGCGGCTTCGGCCAGGGCGCAGATTTTCTTCATCGCGGTGATTCCGCCTACGCGGTTGCAGTCCGGCTGCAGGATGTGGGCAACCTTGGAATCGATCAGATGCTTGTATCCGTAGAGTGAGGTTTCATGCTCGCCCATGGAGACACGGGTCGGAGACATGGCGGTGAAACGCACATAGCTGTCGATATCGTCCGGCATGAATGGTTCTTCGATCCAGGAGAGGTTGTAGGGACGGAGGCGGCGTTCCATTTCCATGGCATAGGCAAAGTCCCACCCCATGTAAGCATCTGCCGCGAGTTCGATCTCGTCGCCCACCGCCTCGCGCACGGTTTTGATGAGATCGACGTTACGCTTCATGCCTGCGATGCCGTCGTCCGGGCTGAACCCAAAACGTTGTTTCAGGGCGGTGAAGCCTTGGGCGACATAACCTTTTGCCTCGTTCGCCAGCGCGTCCAGATCGTCCATCGCATAACACCGGCTGGCATAGGCGCGGACGCGTTCCTTGGTTTTGCCGCCAAGAAGGTTATAGACCGGCTGGCCGAGCGCCTTGCCCATGATATCCCAGCAGGCGAGATCGATAGCGCTAATAGCAGCCATCACCACGCCGCGACGCCCGAAGCGCACGGTCGAGCGGAACATTTTGTCCTGCATGAGCTCGGTGTTGAACGGAGATTCGCCAAGAATGATGGGCTTGAGGTAGGTGTTCACGACCTCTGCGGGTACCGAGGTGAACCCGCCGGCTGTGCCGACGCCGGTGATCCCCTCATTGGTGAACACTTCGACGACAGTAAGAGCGACGGGGCCGAACCAATTCTGCCCGGCGGAGAGGGGATCCCGGAACTTCGAGGTCGGCGTGCAGAGATTTTTTTTGAGCGTTTCCGGCGTTTGGGAAAAACGCAGGTTCGTGGCTTTGATGTCGGTGATCTTCATGGCGATGGAAAAACGGGCTCAGGCGACAGTTCCGCCAGGATGACGTTCCCAGACGAGCGGATCGTAGAGCGGGATGAAGACATCTGCTGTCTTGCGAATGTGCTGATAGGCCGCATCGGCTTCGATGATGCTTTCGGCAATTCCAAGCGGAATGTTCTCCTCAATGTTGGCGTAGTGAAATGCGCAGTCGGAAAGAATCACACGGCCTTTGGACGTTTCCACCTCGGTGGCGAACGACGAGCGGTGGTGCGTGCCGATCCACCGGCATACGATTCCGGGCAGTAGCTCATGCGCGTCATCCATGAGCAGCAGGCGGTCTGCAGCGGAATCCATCAACCAGAAAAGGTCTTCATCGCTGATGCAGCCTTGGCGCGGCACATGGTGATGGTAGGTCGGGGCGATAATATCCTCGATCCAACCCTTGCGCGAAACGCAGAATTTGGCGTTAGGAAACAGGCGTAGGTTGCCTGTGGCGTAGAGTTGAATGGGAGAAAGCAGGACGTAATCGACGGCAGCGGGATCAATCCCGGCAGCAGGCAATGCCACCTCTGGACGCCATTCGTCCGGGCGTTCGAGCACGGCGCGATCGCCCAGAAAATCTTTCCACGCCTTGGCGAGGCCGTCGATCTCGGCGGGAAAGCCAGTATTGAGCACTACGGTCTTGCCTCCGCCGCGGATGACCGCCATGAGGAATTGGAGGCGTGTCCATTCGCCGAAGCGGCACATCCAATAAACCTCCGGAGAGGGCACGTCCACTGCGGCGCTTTTGAAGAGTTGAACAGAGTATTGCATGGAAGTGGGGGGATTAGAGGTGTTTCACCAACTCGCCGCCATCCACGAGAAACGAGCCGCCTGTGATATAGCGTGCTTCCGGACGGGCAAGGAACGCAACCAGTCCAGCCACGTCGGCAGGCATGCCAATATAGCCGACACAAGTCTGGATTTCCAAATTTGCACGATTGTGGCCGGTAGCCAGATACTCTGCATTGATCGGTGTCTCGATTGTGCCGGGAAGAATCGAGTTGCAGGTGATGCCATGGCCACCAAGACAGACGGCAAACGCATTCATCATAGAAATTTGCCCGCCCTTGGTCGGACAATAATGCGTCTGTACGGTGCCGCCCTTGATCGCCGAAATTGAACTGATGACCATGATGCGCCCAGTGGTTTTTTTCTCAATCATGAGCTTGGCAGCTTCCTGAGTGCAGAAATATCCGGCTTTCAAATTTGTGTTGTGGGTTTGGTCCCAAACGTCCTCGGTAACCTCGTCCCACTCATGGAAGGGGCAGACTCCCGCATTGTTCACCAACACATCAATGCGTCCATAGCGGTCGCGAATTTCGTGAAAAATGCGACGAATTTCGGAGACGTTGGATAGATCACCGATGGCCAACTCCGCATGATTGCCGGCGGCGCGAATCGCCTCACGTGTGCGCAGGGCTCCCGCGTTCTCGGACCGCGCATTGATCAGCGAGAGAAATCCTTCGGCAGCAAGACGCTCGGCAATTGCGGCTCCGATTCCGCTTGAGGACCCAGTGACAAGCGCCACAGGAAGATTGGAGGGGGAGGAGTTTATCATCACAAAAAGAAGAAAACATTCCTGTACTATTCCAGAGAAAGAAAGCCAACGGAAAATGTCTGCTGGATCATTTCCATGGATGAAGCGGATATTATTCCGTGTGCTCCAATTTGTATCGGCTCCACGCAAGAGACGCGGCAATCCACGTGGCGGAGAGGAGAATGAACCAAACGCCGAGGTCGAAAACCCAATGGCAAGACCAAGGCTTGAAAAAATACCGCCGATGCCAAGAGCGTGAAACCAAATAAAGGCGAGCGCGTCGATCTGAGTGCTTGCAAATCCGGCAGGTAGGACAAGCAATAACGCGGCACCCGCGACCAGCAGCCAGAGTGCGAAAAATTTTCCGAGGACACGGGAACCGCGCGTCACGGGTTGGCTCATAAGAAAAGCCTGTTCTTCCGTTTCGCTCTGCGCCGAAGTCGTTGCCATGAAAAGCGCAAGGAGCGGTATGATGTAAAGTGTGGACGCAAGCAGAATCGAGGAAGCGGTCGCTGTCAGATCGCCAGTCACGTCGGCGAAAAGCGGGAGAAACCCAGCAAGCAACGCGATCACGGAGAATGCAATGACCAGCCGGGTTAGCACCGCAGCGTGCAACTCCCGGACGGCAAAGGTAACGATCAGATCGAATTCGATTGCGTCACCCACTGCGAGCCCTTCAATCGAGGCGATGCTCTTTGCTCGAAAGGGCATTGTCATTGAGGGCATGAATCCGGGCACATCCTCGTGCTCGACAATCACTGAACCTGAACTCCGAAGTTAAAAAAACATCGTTTTGTGCGGAAGGCTGTGGCTGAAAGGGGTTGCAACACCAAAAGCAACCTCAACCCACGCACAAAACAATGCAGACAAAGTTTCACCCGGTTTTCGGTGGTTGTCGGAGCCAGCC
>JBGSMR010000387.1:0-2778 GCA_041740065.1 Chthoniobacterales bacterium | reverse complement strand
GGAAATCCTGGATCTCTGCGCTGAAAAGGACATCCGCCCCACCATCAAGATGATCGACATCAAGGACATCAACTCCGTCTTCGAAGCTCTGGCCAACGGCGACACCGACGGTCACTTCCGGCACGTCATCGACATGGACACCCTCCGCAACCACGCAGCCGTCCAAGGCGACAATGCCACAACACTCGAAGACCCCGTCCGCGCTTGAGGCGGCCACCCGAACTCACACCCGCTACCTAAAAGGAAGTCTATCTGATCTACCGACCTCAAACACTCCCCACCGAGGCGAACTTCGAAGTTGCCGAGGCCGAAGTTCGCTCACCGAACACCGGAGAGATTCTTGTCCACAATCTGTGGCTCTCCGTTGACCTTCACATACGCGGAAGGATGAATGAGGGTAAAAGTTGCTTTCCCGCCTTTGAGCTGCAACCGCCGCGCCCAAGACTGAGCTATTAAGCGTCGTCGACAACGTTTTGCCTCCGCCACCTCCGGAGCTATCGGTATCGTCGGGATTTCCTCCTTCAGCAAAATGACGATCAAGGATTTCAAAATGGCCATGAAACTCTGCGAATAGAAAACCGAAGTCCATTGTGACACCTGCAAAAAAGACCACAAAGTCATTTGGACGAATCCCTCGGGAAAATCCGACGGCCCGAATACGACGATGACCATCGTTGATGAAGACGGCAAGCCATGCATGGAGTATATTAAGAAAAGCTAAACCCAGTGACACCATCCGCCCAACCGCTCCGCGAGATACCAGCTCCGGGACGGTCTGGTTTTGAAAAACTCTTGGGGGGGAGCTTTCTCACATCCTCGTTAAATCCAACCACCATACTACACCATGAAAAACATTGCCCTCGTACTGGTTACGTTCGTCACTATGATGACTACCTCCCAGGCCCAAAATCACACGTCGCACCCGATCCAGAAGGCGTTGGAGCAATATGTTAAAATTCAGGCGGCGCTCGCAGGCGATTCCCTAACCGGCATCCCTGAAGCGGCAGCAGCCATTGCCGTCACAGCCAAGGAAAGCGCCGGCGTGCTCCCGGAAGCCACCGCGTCACAAGCCGAAGCCGTTGCTAAAGCACCCGATATCAAAGCTGCCCGAGCTGCATTCAAACCATTGAGCACCACGCTGATCGCAGCGGCGAATGCCCAGAAAGAAAAAACCGGCTACTATGAAGCGTTTTGTCCCATGGCTGATGCAGCATGGATTCAAGCCGACAAGAAAATTGCGAATCCTTATTACGGCGCAAGCATGCTCACCTGCGGAGACATCCGCAAAGAGCTGTAGTTCCAAAAATTGAAATAGAATATCTAGCGGACACCTTTCGAATGACCGGGTGAAATATTTAAACTCTTCGCGCCATATCTGACTTACTCTCAAATCTCATCGTCACTCGTAACGGAACCGGCCCGATAAAAGGCTGCCCAGTTTTCGAATTCGTGCACAAAAAACCCAAACGGAGATCCAAATCATGAGCGACTGCTGCAAAAAAGACCTCCCACCTGAACAGGCAAAATCGGTGGAGAAACACACCTGTCCGATGCATCCGGAAGAGCAATCCAACGAACCGGGCGATTGCCCGAAGTGTGGCATGGCCATGGAACGCAACGCGGCATGGAAGCCTACGTCAAAGACGACCTACACGTGTCCGATGCACCCCGAGGTCGAGCAGGACCATCCGGGTGACTGCCCGAAATGCGGCATGGCGTTGGAACCTAAAGGCCTTCCGAACGTCGAGGACGACGGAGCAAATCCTGAGCTCACAGATATGACACGGCGCTTCTGGGTGGCCGCGCCATTGGGAGTGATCGTCATGATCCTCTCGATGGGCGGCATGATTCCCGGTGCAGAAATCCTACACGGCAACATCTCCCGGTGGCCGCAGTTTGCGCTCTCCACTGTTATCGTTCTTTGGGCCGGGTGGCCGTTTTTCCAACGCGGATGGCGATCGGTCAAAACAGGGAATCTCAATATGTTCACGCTGATCGCCATCGGCACTGGCGCCGCGTGGCTTTACAGTGCGGCGGCAATGCTGGCTCCCGGAGTATTCCCGGATTCCTTCCGCAAGCATGGCTTCGTGGCCGTCTATTTCGAGGCAGCAGCAATGATCACTGCTCTTGTGCTGCTCGGACAGGTTATCGAATTACGCGCCCGCGCCCGTACAGGACAAGCAATCAAAGCGCTTCTAAATCTCGCACCGAAAACGGCTCGAATCGTCCGCGAGGGGGATCACGAGGAAGATATCCCGCTCGATCAAGTGCAGACCGGTGACACGCTTCGTGTGCGGCCCGGTGACAGTATCCCCGTGGATGGCGAGATTATCGAAGGCAAGAGCACGATCGATGAATCCCTGCTCACCGGCGAACCTGCACCGGTGCAAAAAAGTTCCGGCGATCCCGTGAGCGGCGGCACGTTGAACAATACCGGCAGCTTCCTCATGCGTGCGGATCGCGTCGGCGCCGACACCCTACTTGCAAAAATCGTCGAGATGGTCGCCAGCGCACAGCGCAGTCGGGCCCCGATCCAGAGCCTCGCTGATAAGTTCTCAGCGATTTTTGTGCCCACCGTTATCGCGGTCGCACTTGTTACATTCGTCGTCTGGATGATCTTCGGTCCCGAACCGCGGTTCGCTCATGCCCTTGCAAATGCCGTTGCGGTGCTGATCATTGCCTGCCCATGCGCCCTCGGCCTTGCCACGCCCATGTCAATCATGGTGGGAGTCGGCCGGGGAGCCGGCGAAGGCGTGCTCATTCGGGATGCCGAAGTGC
>JBGSMR010000379.1:0-4601 GCA_041740065.1 Chthoniobacterales bacterium | reverse complement strand
CGAAACGATGGAGTGCCCCGTTGCAAGCTTTCCGCAAAGAAATGGGATTCGCCCCGGGGTTGAGCCCTATCTTTGATGATAAGCATTCCCCATGGCTCGTGCTGGCTCTCTTTCCCAAGGTATTAGCAGCCCCGCAACAGGATTGGCCCACTGCGGTGGTGCAAACGGGTTTCCCATTTTTCGAGCAGTCTGCATCCGAAGACGTTTCCCGTCGGCTCAGCGAGTTCCTTGAGCAGGGGGATCCCCCCGTAGTGGTCACCTTGGGGTCATCGGTGGTTTACTTTTCTGCCGATTTTTATGCCATGGCAGTTGCGGCAATTCAGCGGCTTGGGAAACGTGCGATCTTGCTTGCGGGTCCGAATGTGACGCGTACGCCGCTCCCCGCCACGATGCTTCGCTTGGACTATGCGCCACTGGCACTCGTCCTGCCGCATGCTGCCGCAGTGGTGCACCAAGGAGGTATCGGAACCTGTGCTGAGTCCCTGCGAGCGGGGGTCCCGTCGGTGGTTGTTCCTTTCGGTTTTGATCAACCGGATAACGGCGAACGCCTGCGTCGCCTCGGGGTCGCCGAAGTTCTCCATCGAAACAGGGTCAGCGCGGAATCGTTGGCTGCCGCATTACAACAAGTATTGGAAACCCCTGAATCGGTGCAAAGACTCGTCGAAATCCGGAAGTCGATGCATCCTCAACGGGAAATGGCAGAAACCATGGATGCCATTGAGCGCGTAGCAAGAAATTGAAGGGATAATTGGAAATGAGCGATCAAAACAAAGAAGGGTTGCCTGACAACTCCGAAACCAAGGTGCCGATTCGGCCGGAATCCCTCCTCCGAGCAGCGAGGATCTTTCGCTATCTTGGCCCCTACCGGTGGCAATTTACCGCAGCGGTAATCGCTCTGATTGTCTCCACGGCGGTGGGACTGTCTTTTCCTTACCTCACGGGGATGCTCCTCGACAGCTCACTGCCGCAGGGTCTTTCCTCGATACCAGAAGGATCCTGGCGCGGAGACATCAACACGATCGCGCTTGTTCTCCTCGCTACCCTTGCCGCGCAGGCGTTCTTTTCCTATTTCGCGACGGTTTGGTTTTACAGCTGCGGCGAGCGTGCTTTAGTCGACCTGCGACGGGATACCTTTTCGCGACTGATTGGAATGTCGATGACCTTCTTCTCCGAGCGGCGGGTGGGGGAACTTAGCAGCAGGATGACCAGCGACCTAACGCTTATCCAAGAGACTCTCACCATGACTGTCGCGCAGTTTCTGCGGCAATGCATCCTTATGACTGGTGGGGTGTTTTTGGTCGCCTTTACCTCCTGGCGGCTCACGGTTCTAATGCTTTCCACCTTCCCGGTGCTTGTGCTGGTAGCCATTCTCTATGGGAAATTCATCCGGCGCTACTCACGCGATGCACAGGATCGGATGGCTGATGGAGTTACGGTGATTGAGGAATCGTTGCAGGGGATAGCAAATGTCAAAGCCTTTGGAAATGAACGGTTTGAAGTTGGAAGATACGCTGCCGCATTGGATGGATTTTTGCGTGTGATCCTAAAGACTGCTCGTCTCAGGGCATCAATGATTTCGTTTATTATCTTCGGGATATTTGGGTCTATTGTCCTCGTGTTCTGGTACGGCGCACACCTCATGCAAGCCGGGGAGTTAACTTTCGGCGAGCTCACGCGATTCATCCTGTACACGACATTCGTTGGGGGCTCAGTCGCGTCGTTTGCCGATGTCTTCAGTCAGGTCCAAAAAACTCTGGGAGCCACTACGCGCGTGAGGGAGCTTCTCGATGAAACTCCAGAAATTGACGTGCGATCGGAAGTGCCTGAATCGGGCCAACTCCGGTTACGGGGTGACTTTAAGTTTGAAGATGTCCGCTTCCGCTATCCTTCCCGACCTGAATCACCCGTATTGCGCGGGCTTTCGCTGCATGCCGACGCCGGTGAAAAAATTGCGCTGGTGGGCGCCAGCGGCGCAGGAAAATCGACGGTTGTTTCGCTATTGTTGAGGTTCTACGATCCTGATTCTGGGCTTCTCACTGTGGACGGACGAATACTTTCCGAATTTCCTCCCACGGAGCTTCGGTCGCATCTCGCGATCGTGTCGCAGGAGGTAATGCTTTTCGGGGGCACAATTGCGGACAATATCCGATATGGCCGTCCCGCAGCGACGATGGATGAAATCCTCGCCGCCTCGCAACAGGCTGCCTGCCACGAATTTGTCTCTGGATTTCCTGAGGGGTACGAAACAATCGTCGGTGAGCGCGGGGTGAAATTGTCCGGAGGCCAGCGTCAACGCATCGCGATCGCCCGCGCCCTATTGAAAAATCCCTCCATCCTGATTCTGGACGAGGCAACGAGCGCCCTCGACTCAGAAAGTGAACGCCTCATCCAGCAGGCGCTGGACGTCCTCCTCACCGGTCGGACGGCTATAATCATCGCCCATCGATTGTCCACCATTAGGAAGGTCGACCGGATTTATGTGATCGAGGATGGTTCAGTGCTCGAGTCCGGCACGCACGAGGAACTCGTGCAGCGGGAAGGTGGGAGGTATCGCCACCTTGCGGAAATGCAGCTCTCTTGACTGGATTCCGTAGCGCACGGCGGCGGGGTACGGCCTAAACAAGATGCTTTTTCAAATGCCCGGCAAGGGTCGCTCCTAACGCCCGAACCTTGCTTGCCTGCTTCGGATCAGCCAGACTACCATCATCATTGAGAGCGCTATGCGCCGATGGCACTGCCACCTGATCTGGAAGCATCGTAATTCCAAGATTACCCAAAATATCGCGAAGGTGCGTCAATCCCCGTAATCCGCCCAATCCCCCGGGTGACGCCGAACAGATCACCGCGGACTTCCCTGCAAATGCCGCAAGGGCCGGTTCATCCTCGGTCTCGCTCCGAGACACCCAATCAATCGCATTTTTCAGCGCTCCGGATACGCTGCTATTGTACTCAGGAGACGCAATGATGAAGCCGTCGTGATCGCGAAACAGGGATTTCAATTTTTTCACATCTTCGGGCATGCCACGCTCTGCCTCGAAATCTTCACTGAATACGGGGATCTCAAACTCCGAAAGCGCTATTACCGTCACATGAGCGCCCGCTTGGCGTGCCCCATCGGCCGCGATGTGCGCCAGTTTCTGATTAAACGAGTGCCGACGGAGACTCCCGCCGAAGGCTAAAATGCGAGGCTGAATGGACATGCTATTTTGATTTGAAGAGTGTTTACAGGAGCTTCCTGTCTGAATCAATTAGACAGCAACTCCACAGGTTCGTCTAGCAGGGAAGCGGCGTTGCCAGCCAATGCCTGCTCAACGTGCCGCTTCTAATAGTATCCTGCGAATCTCCTCAATGCCATCCGGATGCTCATTGGCACCGTGGTTTGACGGCACGATCTTCTCAGAATCCGCGCCTGGCAGTGAAGAACTCCAATAGGGGACCACTCCATCCGAACTCAACGGACTGTCGCCACGCCCACGGTCGCCAATGATGGAATGATACACCACGCGCTCCGAAAGTGGCAGATTGAGGATTGCGCGGAGAATGGGCGATTCCGCCCGCAGAAATTGGATGCTATTAGCTGGAGCTGTAAATAAGCCGCGGACTTCTTGGCGAAGAGCCGCAAGGAGCGGTGCCCTGTCCGCGAGTAAGTTCAACTTCGGAAGTTGAATGAATTGCGCGGCAAATCCGGCGAGCGGCCGCAAGGCGAGGGGACTCCCTTGGTGCGGGGTGGCGACAAAAATTACTCTTTTAATATCTTCTCTCGGAGAGAAATTAATGAACTCATTCACAATTTCACGTATTTTTGGCTTCAGCGTGAGCGTTTCTAAATCTTTATCAGAAAATTGTTTCCACAAATTATTACCTCCTTTGCGTATTAATAAACTGGATATTAATCCGCCCATACTGTGGCCAACGATGATCTTTTCATTGAGGCGTGGATTCGTCTGATCGGGATCCACCACGCTTCGGAAGCGATCCAATTCGCGGCGAAGCATGCTGCTTGATGCCCAGACGGGAAGACCGGTTGGATAAAGGAAATACCAGAACTGATAGCGCTCCCGGATTACAGGATCGGCAAGCAATTCGTTTGTGGCTCGCGTCCAAGCTTCTGGACGGGCAAGAAGTCCGTGCACGAAAACCACCGGGATCTTATCCGGGTCATAGGGTGCGACCTGGAGCAGGCCGGCATTTTTCATATTCCGCCCGGTCATAATCAGGGCGCGAGGATCTAAGGAGCGATTGGGCCCCTTGGCTATCAGAACGGCGAGCGGAGCAGAAAAATCTGCAGCGACAGTTACTACCTCGCGATTCAAGACGATGGTCGGCTGGTTAGTGGGGTCCTGAAACACGATTTCCGCCGCACGTCCCGTGAAGCGTAGAGTGGCGGTGAGGGGAATCGTGAGCCCAAAACGGGGGACTCCAGGATTTCCCTCAAGATAAGGATTACCCTGTTTGAATATCGCGACGTAGGGAACGCCGATTCCTGCCACCGTACTGCGGTTGATGAGGCCTTGAATAGCCACACTGTCGGCAGGATAAATAGAATCCGCCCGTTGGGGATCGAAGGCGCCGTTTTTGCCGCCGCGTGATACGGTTAACGA
>JBGSMR010000370.1:0-5346 GCA_041740065.1 Chthoniobacterales bacterium | reverse complement strand
GGGACAACTCTCGTTTATTTTTATCCCAAAGCAGACACGGGCGGCTGCACCGCTCAGGCGTGCTCGCTGCGCGACGGGATCGAAGACCTCAAAGCGCTCGGAGTCGAAGTCATCGGCGTGAGCAAAGACACCCCAGCCGCTCAAAAGAAATTTGCGGATAAATACAACCTTCCATTCACCCTAATCGCAGACGACGACGGCAAGGTGATCCAGGCGTTCGGCGTGCCCACCATTGTTGCCGGGATCTCCGCACGACAGTCATTTTTAGTTCGTGATGGAAAGATCATTTGGCACTCGCCGAAAGCGGGCACAAAAAATCACGCGGAGGAAGTGGAGGCTGCCCTCGCGACCCTCGGGTCCTGATCTTGATCGGGGGCCTACGCGAACCGCTCAAAAAAGAACATCTCCATGTCCTCGCAGTGCTTGATCGGCAGGACACCGCGCGACTCAGTCACAACGCGATCAGCGAGCAGATCACGGAAATCTTTAGAGAGCGTGATTCGCCCTGGCTCTGAGTTCTGCTCCATTCGGGCTGCCGTATTGACCGTATCGCCCCACATGTCGTACGCCATACGCTTGATACCAACGACGCCGGATACGACAGGGCCGCAGTGAATCCCGATCCGCATGCTCCAATATTGTCTGCCTGTCGCTTCGACGTCGATTTTGCGCTTAAGCACAAATGCCATCGCTTCTTCAGCGAATTTGATCAGGCGTAATCCGGCATCAACCGGGTCGCCATGGATGCCACTTACGCAGAGATACCCGTCGCCAATCGTCTTTAGCTTTTCCACACCGTGACGGCCGCACAGCCCATCGAAGAGGCAAAAACACCGATTCAATTCCTCCACCAACTCTGCAGCCTGATAGGTGGCTGCGACCGAGGTGAATTGACTAAAATCCGCGAACAAGACACAAACGCGCTCATGCGCCACCGCACGGACTCGGCCCTGCAATTTAAGTTCATCCGCCACCTCACCGGGGAATATATTTCGCAGCAGCAGTTCGGAATGTTCTTTTTCCTCCGACAGTGCCGCCACGGCATGTTCGAGTTCCTGGCTTTTGCGTTCAATTTCCTCTTTGGCACGGAGGTTTTCTATTTGCATTTGGATTTGATCCAGCAGCGTGAACTCGCGTTCGACCAAGCGCCCCAGCTGCTCCAATAACTGCAGGTCATGCTCCGTGAGCTCTCGCGGTTCGCGGTCGGCCAGGCAAAGGGTGCCAACTTTATGGCCGGAAGGGCCGCGCAATGGTTGCCCCACATAGAACCGAATAAACGGCTCGCCTTGCACCATTGGATTGCCTGCAAACCGGTAGTCCTGCAAGGCATCGGGTACAACCATTGCGCGATCTTGCAGGATTGCGTGTCCGCAGAAAGAGATGTCTCTTGCAGTCTCGGACACTGCAAGACCGACTTTTGACTTGAGCCACTGACGATTTTTATCAACCAGCGAAATGTACGCGATCGATACGCGGAACAACAATTGTGCCAAATGAACGATTCGGTCAAAGCGCTCTTCTTGAGGGGTGTCGATCAGACGCAAGTCGTCAAGAGCCCGCTGACGGTCTTTCTCGTCCAGCGGGACTTGCGGCATGATACAGGGAGCGCCTGAAGACGGATTCATAGCCGAAATTTGGAGAGCATGATCCTTCCTGTCAAGCGCCAGCGCCGCCTCAGGTGCCAGCCCACTCCAACTCAAACCCCCGGCGGACTTCGGAGAGGCAGAGGAGCCGTGACGTCAGCCGCTTGTGCGTTCGGAAACCTCAATACTGGAGTGCCGCAGAGACGACGCGATAAGTCGACAGGGTCGCCAACAGTCACTTCAGCCGGATCGACTTGATAGGACCAGACAGTAAATCCGGTCAGCGCGGCGCCACCATAGATAGTCGTGAACGCACAATTTCCCGCGTCATAGCCCGCGCTGATTCGGACACGCCCGATGCGCGGTTCTAGGAACCGGGCGTCGAATATCTGCCACCTTCCTCCCATATAAACTTCGAAATACGCATGGAAGTCCATCGGCGTACCCGGATCCTCACATCCCACATCGGCGACATACCCGCTCACGTAGCGGGTAGGCAGGTTGAATGTGCGGCAGAGTGCAACGCCACAATGAGCCAGGTCGCGGCAAACACCAAATCCGCGACCGATGATGTCAGACGCCGATAAAAGCGGGCTTCCTGATCCAGTGCGATACTCGATATTGTGATGCACCCAATCCCGGATTCCACGAACCCGCTCCAATCCGTGCGCAAGATGCCCAAAGTTTTTCCAAGCGAAGTCCAGCAACTTATCCGAGTCGCAGTATCTGGACGGCATGGTGTAACGCAACAATTCTGCGGGAAGTTGGTCTGGCGGGATTGCCCCGTCAGCGTGAGCGAAGTCTTCCCGAGCGCTCGGAACCGACACTAACCCGTCATAGCAAAATAGGTTTTCTCCAGATTTAAGAACGGTCCGCAGAATAACATTTCCATGATCATCTTCCGCCTCGGTAGCAATAAGGTCCGGATCTAAATGAACACTCTCCACGCGAATCGATTGATGGCTATCGTGACGCGGCTTGAGCATCAGCAAGGCCGGGGCTGGCTCAGGACACGAGTATCTCAACTCGCAACCCACGCGAAGTACGAGATCGAGCGCAAGTGTAGGCAAATCAGAAATTGGATGCATATTGGTTTGTGCTAACAATACGGGTTCAACAATTATCGCTGCTGCACGGATTAACGACTGTATCCTTAACCGCTGGGAGGTAGCATACCTTACGCCAATTCCTTTCGCTTATGACTCCATCTCCACTCCCCTGCGCGGACGACCTGCCAGCGATGCTTGATTTTTTGAAGCGGATGGTTGCGGTGAATAGCTTCACCACAAACATCCAGGGAGTAAACCAGGTCGCAGATCTGATTGCCTCACAATTTGCGCCGCTGGGGTTCTCCGCATCCCGGCTACCCACAGCCCGTGCGAGATTCGGAGATCACCTATTTTTATCCAACGCCTCCCAGGAATGCTTGCCTACTATTGCTCTGATAGCGCACCTCGATACGGTGTATCCCGTTGAAGAGGAATTGCTCAATGACTTCACTTGGAGGGTAGAGGGAAACCGTATCCACGGTCCCGGGACCAACGACATCAAAGGCGGCACAGCGATGATATGGATGCTCCTCCATGCGATCCGCCGCGAGTGGCCCACGGTATTTTCAGCGATCAACTGGGTGGTGGCGCTCAATTCCTGTGAAGAAGTCGATTCCGAGGATTTCGGAATGGCGTGCCGGAGGCAATTCCCCAAGGGGAGAACGGCGTGTCTGCTCTTTGAAGCGGATGGGGGAACGCCGCAGGAATTTCGTGTCGTTCGTCAACGCAAAGGCCGGGGGACGTTCCGCCTGCACACGATGGGCCGCGGCGCTCACGCAGGCGCTCAACACGCCCGCGGAGCAAACGCCATCGTCGAACTCGCAACAATCGTCGCCAAATTACACGCTCTCACCAACTATCAAGCCGGCGTCACAGTGAACATCGGGAGCATTCAAGGCGGCACGGTGGACAATCGCGTACCCCACGAAGCGACAGCATCACTAGAAATGCGCGCTTGGTCCCCCGCTCCCTACCAAGAGACTGAATCAGCGATCCTGGCATTCGCTGGCGAAGGAAATATCCGAAGTTCTGACGGATATTCCAGTTCCACAACCGTCGAAATAGTGCATACCACCGCGCCGTGGCCGGAAAATTCGCACACGCAATACCTCGTCACCATCTGGGAGTCTGCGGGAAAATCGCTTTCCATCCCGGTCGCATCCGAATCGCGCGGGGGACTCAGTGATGGAAACGTGCTCTGGCAATATTTTCCCACGATCGACGGGCTGGGACCCTGCGGAGATTTCTCGCATTGTTCCGAACGCAGCGAGGATGGGTCGAAGGAACAGGAATGGGTCGACGCGGAATCGTTTATTTCCAAAACGCAGCTCAATGCCGCGGCCATCGCATCGCTCGCCCTTGAGCCTCACCGTTGGATGGAGCCTGAAATTACGACGTGATCGCCGGATCATTATCACGGGCTATCGCTAAACGCAAAACGGCCCTCCGCGGATAGGGAGGGCCGTCGGCTGTGAAGTTTCTTTATTTCTGGGCCGCGACGTTGATCGTACGCTCCGCCAACGCAGTGAGTTTTTGATCCGTCGCGGACTCCTCATCCAGCGTAGTTTGGAGAAGTTTGTGCCCGGTCTTGTCGCCGAGCAATTTTGCGTAGGTGCGGGCCGTGCCGTATCCGGCAATTTCGTAATGTTCGACGCGCTGTGCGGCAGAGATCAGTCCGGCATCGCGTACTTCATCGTCAGCTTCCTCTTCGATCATCTCAGCACCCTCCGCGACAACCCCCTCCATTCCCTTGCATTTTGGGCCGCGCGTGGTCTGTCCATGGCTGGTGAGAATTTGCTCAAGGCGCTTTGCGTGCTCCTTGGTTTCTTCCAAGTGCTGTTTGAACCCGGCGGCGAGTTCTTCGTTGGTTGCGGCTTTCGCCATTTTTGGCAACGCCTTAATCAATTGTTTCTCCGCACTGTGGAGATCTTTGAGTTCGTGGATGTAGAGGTCTTGAAGGGTATTGAGTTTCATACGACTGAAGATCGCGCCGATAGCTCACACCGGATGCCCCTACGCAACTTCTATCTTACGATCCCGCGCTTGCTCGTTTCGATAAATCCGACCAGCGCCTCGATCTGAGGGTTGGACGGAATTTGCGCTCGAACCGTTTCCATGGCCTGCTTGGTGTTCAAGCTGGACCGATAGATGATCTTATACGCATCTCGTAGGCTTCGAACGTGGTCGGCAGCGAACCCTCTTCGCTCCAATCCCACTTGATTCACGCCACGCACTTCCGCGGGATTTCCATCAGCAATAAAAAATGGCGGCACATCCTGCACAATTTTGGAGCACCCCCCGGTGATCGCGTGTTGCCCGATTCGACAAAATTGATGGACGGCTGTGAGGCCGCCGATGACAGCAAAATCCTCGACGATGACATGGCCTGCAAGCGTGCCGTTGTTGGAAAAAATGACACCATCACCGACCGTGCAATCGTGGGCGATGTGTGAGTATGCCAGGAAATTCCCTCGTGACCCGACGATCGTCTTTGCTTCAGGAGCGGTGCCTCTATTCACGGTGCAAAACTCGCGGAACGTGTTGTCGTTCCCAATTTCCAAATACGTGGGTTCGCTGGAATACTTTAAATCTTGGGTGCGTTGTCCGATGGAACAATAAGGAAAAAAGAGATTTCCGGATCCGATTACCGTGGGGCCAGCAAGCGTCACATGGCTCTGCAAATCACAGTTCTCACCCAACACAACTCCCTGACC
>JBGSMR010000350.1:0-2466 GCA_041740065.1 Chthoniobacterales bacterium | reverse complement strand
CGTTCTCATCGAAATCTCAGAGACCTGGGAAACCGGAAAATCCTACATCAAGCTCTCCTAACAAAAACCGCCAGACACCAAAAAATCACCCTTCAGCTAAAGTCAGAAGCCACTTTTACAGAAAATAATTTGCGCGGCCAGTTCCGCCCCCAAAACGTCCGACGTTTTCATACTGGATGATTAACCGGTCCGATTCCTCTTTGTAGTAGATATCGCCTATGGTTCGCGTGTCGAGATTGTCCCAAAAAGGAGCAATAAGATTTTTAGGCCCCGTCGATGAAGGCAGGGCGATATTGCCTCCTGTTGCAACTGATTGTCCAAAAGCCAGGAGACCATTATTCGACACGAAGACGCGAGCATAGTTATTTCCATAGAACGGAAAGGCAAATCCGATGATGTCCGCCGCTTCGGTTCCCGAATGTTCATTGGAAACTCCATCCAATCTTGTCCCCGTGACGCTAATTTCCTCCCAATCGTAGAGAACATTTCCCGAAACCGAATCGTCATAGCTATAAGACGGCCAAAAATTGTCGGCCAGAGCAACGGAATAGGTCACCGGGCTTCCCGTATCGTTCCGCAGGTAGATCGTGCCGTTAGCTGTCTGGTTGCGCGGGATGCTGGCAGACAGGCTCGGTGGCCAAATGGCGAACTTGCCCGTGTTGAAAAGTTCCCATTCGTCAGGCATGCCATTATTGTTGGCATCCGTTATTCCGAACGGGTTGAATCCATTCATGATCTCGAAAATGTTCGGCACGCCGTCGCCGTCGAAATCGTCATTCTCTGGATCGGTGGTCGGAGTGTCGGTGTGACGCAAGCGCATGAAAAATCTGTCGCTGGTGGTGGTAAGTCCCCATTCCTTCACCGAATCGTCGCCGGGCTCCACAATGGGAATCCATGACCACGTTTGAAGATCATCCGAGTGCTGGATGAAATACGTGTTGCCCGAGCGTCCCCACCACTTGAACCGCCAAATGGAATTGACGGAATCATATTCCAAGGTGGTTCCCTCATTGAGGTCATCGGGTGTTTGCGCAAACACCCCAAAAAAAAGCACCTGAGAAAAGACAAGTGCGGCAAGAAACGCTTTCATTTGCGGGACTCCTCTCCAGAGGAAACTGATTTAGGGGCATGAACGCTGCGGATGGGAAAGAAGTTAACAACGGTATCTTTTGGAATGGGCGGATTCGCTTTTAGCCACTCCTCTTGAGCAATGCGTGCCTTTTCGCTTTCGTCATACGCAGCCTTGAGTTGCTTGCGGTTTTCATCGAATTGAGCGTGAAGGTCTTCCAACGCTTGGATCGCGTTCTCCCCCGCCTCTCCTTTTGGAGCGGATACGACTGCAAACCGCGACATCCCCGCCTCCTCCTTGGGGAATTGGCCAAATTGCGCGGCCCATTCGGGATCAGCACGTTTGGCTTCGGCGAGTTCTTCCGGGCTTAAACCGAATGCAAAGAAAAATGTGCTGTAATACACACCGTCCCTTTCAAAGCCCCAGAAGCTCTGAAGGAAATTGAAACCAATGGAACTGAGGGCAACAGCCTCCCCCTCGGGAGTCCAGATACGAAATTCCGTCCCAACTCCGTTAAATACCGTCGCAGTCCCGCCCAGGTATTCGTAGCGCAAGCTCTCCCATCGACGGATTTCGGCAAGTTCTTCGGCGGTGGGAACATGCTCCTTTACTGCCTCCGGTGCCGCTTCCTGAATTGCCTGGGGCTTGAGTGCGGGGGTCTCGATTCGGTTGTAGGTAATTTTTCGGTCGCCAAGATCAACTTGCTGAGAGTCGAGAACTTTGGCCGCAGGTTTTATTCCGTCTTCCGCTGCCACTGATTCGACAGCTTCTTGCGCAAATACGGGAACACACAGAGTGGCAACACATAGCAAAGTCCCCATGCGCGTTTTCGAGGGCAAGCAGTTCTGGATCATCATAGGGAGCTTCGTTCCTGCGCATACAACCCCCAGCCGCCGAAGGCGGTCAAGCACGAATTTCGTCAAAAACGCTCTCCGGGAGCGTGTTCAATCTCTGGGAAATTCGTTCAGCCTTGACATGTGGCAAGTGGTGTACGTAAGAGGCGATCTCGAAGGAATGTTTTGGGCAAAAACATTGCACGCCTTCGTGTCCACTTGGAACTCACCCAAGAGCAAGCAGCTGAGGCCGCAAAACTGACCCCTCGATATTTTCAAAGCATCGAGTATGGAGAAAAAAGTCCGTCGGTGAATAGTCTCGCATTGATCCGAGAAGCTTTCAATTGCACTTGGGATGAATTGCTCAAGGGATTCAAATCCAAGTGATTATTCCATAACCGCTTTTGAATCAAGGATGAACCCGAACTCCGAAGTTAAAAAAACATCGTTTTGTGCGGAAGGCTGTGGCTGAAAGGGGTTGCAACACCAAAAGCAACCTCAACCCACGCACAAAACAATGCAGACAAAGTTTCACCCGGTTTTCGGTGGTTGTCGGAGCCAGCC
>JBGSMR010000348.1:0-3406 GCA_041740065.1 Chthoniobacterales bacterium | reverse complement strand
CGTTCTCATCGAAATCTCAGAGACCTGGGAAACCGGAAAATCCTACATCAAGCTCTCCTAACAAAAACCGCCAGACACCAAAAAATCACCCTTCAGCTAAAGTCAGAAGCCACTTTTACAGAAAATAATTTGCGCGGCCATTCTATTGGGGTCACGAAATGCAGATTTGTCTCACTTCTAACCTGAAATAGGATGCCCCTTAATCCCATGTCCAAATGACTTATGAAATACGACTCTCCTGCACTGACTGAATTGCGCCAAAAACTCGGCGACGTTGATACGTTAATGCGGCGGGGAATCCTCACTGATGCGGATACTGGCCGAGATTATTTCACGGGTTACAGCTACAAAACCCTCTACGATTGGGATCAATATTTTGAAGCCATTGTCCAGATCTACATGGGCTGGCCACCGGACTATATTTTCAACGCAGTCCGGATCTTTTTAGACCATCAGCTTCCATCCGGACACATTGTCCGGTCTGTCCCCGGTCACGAGTTTCATGACCCAGAACATGTAAAACCCTTCCTTTGCCAAATTCTGAATCTTGGCCGGGATTGCTATGGGGAGCCTGAGTGGATCGAGGAACCAGAATATTATGCCCGTTTGAAAAGATACATCGATTACTGGATCGTAGAAATGGACTCCACGCAGAGTGGGCTTAGCGAATGGATGAGTGCGCCGCATACTGGTATGGACAACCAGCACGAACGTGCTGGCTGGTGGAAGGACCGCTTCTCGAAAGGAGTGGATCTAAATTGTTACATTGTCCGCGAATTGCGTGCATTTGCCACACTTGCGACATCGCTTCAACGCGCTGACGACGCTGCCGATGCAACGCAAAATGCCGACAAAATCGCTGAGCGGATCCGCACCCACATGTGGAATGATGAGGAAGGGTTTTTCTTTGACCTCGATGTCCGCACCGGGAAACAAATTCCAGTGATGGCCATCTCCGGCTTTGCTCCGCTGTGGGCGAAAGTTGCAACTCCAGAACAAGCTGAACGTCTCGTTCACGAACACCTTTTCAACGCGGCTGAGTTTTGGACGCCGCAAGCGGTCGCGACACTTTCCAAATCCGAGCCCGGCTACAGCACCGAACTTCTGCCAAAGGATCTGGGTTGCAACTGGCGCGCGTGCGTGTGGATCCCGACGAATTACATGCTTTACCATGGACTGCGTTACTACGGTTACGATCAACTCGGTTCCGTTCTGGCGCGCACTACGCATCGGCTCGTCGAAAGATCCGGAAACCGGGAGTGGTATGATTCCGAATCCGGACAAGGCTGCGGTCTCGATCCCTTTTGGGGCTGGAGCTTGCTCGGCCATTTTCTCCCGTTCGAGGAATCTGCGTCCTTCGACATTACAGCGTTTTAAACGCGTGTCCGGCATGTTTGTGATTCAAGCTAGATCAGAGAACTCTGCGCCATCGTAACTTCGGGGTGCGAAATCATGCCTTCGGCTAAAGGCATACTTAATTTGTGGATCGGGGACCGGGGCCGGGGGTCTTGGAAACAGTTTACGAGGGGATTCTGTCCCGTGAATTGTCAGATCATGGATTGAAGATCGGAGGAGCGGATATCGCCAGCCCATAAGAAACGAGTGCAGACGGTTTTGCGGCTGACAGGTTTGAGACTCGGGGTTCTTCTAGACTTTGGAGAAGCCGTTATCAAGGGCGGCTTCACCCGATGCGTGAATGGATTTAAAGAATGACACTCTGCGTCTCCGCGGGAGAATCATTCCACTGAAAGTAGCGAAGAACCCAAATTTTTTATGCATACAAATGATCAGGAAGGGTTCCTTGCCCGTGTTAAAGCCCGTGATCCCCACCAGCTGGAGTTTCACCAGGCTGTGGAAGAAGTGGTTCATAGTTTGGGTGCCTTGATCCGTCAGCACCCGCGATATGGGAACTCCGGTCTTTTGGAGCGTATGGTGGAGCCGGAACGTGTGATTCAGTTCCGCGTAGCGTGGGTGGATGACTGCGGAAACGTACAGGTCAATCGCGGCTATCGCGTGCAGATGAACAGCGCGATAGGCCCGTATAAGGGTGGTATCCGATTTCATCCGTCGGTGAGCCTCGGCACGCTGAAGTTTTTAGCCTTCGAGCAGACATTTAAGAACTCGCTCACTACACTGCCAATGGGTGGGGGCAAAGGGGGGGGCGGACTTTGATCCCAAAGGCAAAAGCGACGCGGAGGTCATGCGTTTTTGCCAGGCGTTTATCGCAGAGTTGTTCCGTTATGTCGGCCCTGATACCGATGTGCCAGCCGGTGACATTGGCGTGGGTGCGCGGGAAATCGGTTATATGGCGGGCTACTACAAAAAGTTGTCGAATCGCGTCAATTGCACCTTCACGGGCAAGGGCCTGAGCTATGGAGGAAGCCTTATGCGCCCCGAAGCTACCGGCTACGGATGCGTGTATTTTGTGCAAGAGATGCTGCACACGCGTTCAGAGGTGATCGACAACCAGCGCGTCGCCATATCTGGGTCTGGTAATGTGGCTCAATTTGCAGCTGAGAAGTGTCTTGAGCTTGATGCCAAGGTCGTGTCGTTCTCCGATTCGGGAGGAACCGTGCACATCCCGGACGGACTCACCAGTGAGCAACTCGACTGGGTCATGGAATTAAAGAACAATCGCCGCGGGCGGATCAGAGAGTTCGCCGACGAGTTTAAACTGCCGTTTTTTGCTGGCTGCACCCCATGGCAAATCCCGTGCGACATTGCTCTGCCGTGCGCCACCCAAAACGAACTCAACGGCGCCGATGCCGAAGTTTTGGTGAAAAACGGTTGCCGCTGCGTTGCCGAGGGCGCAAACATGCCCGCTACGCCTGACGCGGTGGCGGTGTTCTTGGAAGCGCGCATTCTTTATGGCCCAGGTAAAGCAGCTAACGCTGGTGGCGTGGCAACCAGCGGCCTGGAGATGAGCCAGAACGCGATGCGACTCGCCTGGGCTGCATCTGAGGTGGATGCGCGTCTGCATTCCATCATGCAGGCGATCCATCACTCGTGTGTGGATCACGGACGCGAGCCGGATAGCTTTGTCAATTACGTGAACGGCGCTAATATCGCCGGCTTTGTGAAGATCGCCGACGCTATGCTCGCCCATGGCGTGATCTAAGTGCTCAGTTGACCCGGTGAGTCCTGCAATAGCATCGATGGATGAGGCGGAGGTGCTCGCGCAATCCTTGCTGCTGCTGGAGGAAGGGATCGCTACAAAAAAACCGGCCCCGGAGACGATCACTCCAGGGCCGGAACTCTAACTAACTAGAGCCTGTCCGTGAAGGGCGGGGCAAGGATCTGAGGGGGACCGGAGGGAAAAAAGGACGGGCATGAGCAGTGTAAAACACTGACATGCCCGAAATCGGCTGGTTATAATTTTGTCGGCAAAGAAAAAAGCACAACCACC
>JBGSMR010000327.1:0-7622 GCA_041740065.1 Chthoniobacterales bacterium | reverse complement strand
CGAAGGCGAGAGCCGGCTCAATGCCAATGCCTACCAATCGGTGACCGGAGGCAGCATCAGCTTTTCCGAAGAGAGTAGTTTTTGGCTTCTGCATACCAGCGCGGTGAGGTCTGGGAATTTCACGTTTTCGGACGACGCCGCACTCATGGTCACGACCGGGAGAGCCTTGGTTAACTCGGTCGCAAGTTGGATATTTCTCGGCAACTCGCGCGCGGATCTGATGGCTCCCGAATCTGTGGATTTCACCCCGTTCCACATGCAGGAGAACAGCTCCCTAAATGCGCTTGCGGGCAAGGCGATCGACGGAGGTTCACAGAGCTTTACTGATACAGCCTTGCTGAATGCCAATGCCAGTGAATCTATCTTTGCCGGCTTCCAGCTCTTCACATCCGAATCCCGTCTCAATGCCAATGCGGAAAATGCGATCGCGGGCGGTACGCAGACGTTTCAAGATGCCTCGGTTCTGAATGCTAATTTCTTGGAAGCGGTGAGCGGGGGTGCTCGGGGATTCACCGGCACGAGCCGTCTGGAAATAAACGCCTCAGCAGGTGTCATCGGTGGCCTCCAGATTTTCGGTGGTGACGCATCGATGCGAGTGAATGCGACCGGTGGTCTCACCGGCGGCACTCAGATTTTCCGTGACAGGTCGGTCCTTCTCGCCAACGCGGTGAATTCGCTCCAGGCCGGATCGACCGTCTATTTTCGTGACACTAGTCAGTTGCGCGTGGCCGTCGAGGGCGGCATCTCGGCTGGGGAGCAAATTTTTGACGAAACCTCCAGTCTCCGGGTTCTGGGGATTCGTGGAATCCAGGGAGGCGTCCAAACCTTCAACGGCAACGCCTCCCTTCTGGCTGACGTGGGCTCTTCTATCAACGGAGGTTTCCAGATATTCAATAACAACAGCCAAATCACAGTGAGTGAGGATTACGGCGTCCGGAATGGCAACCAGCAGTTTAATGATTCCAGTGTGATGAACTTGCACTCGGGCTGGTCCATCGGCGGCGGAGCTCAGCAGTTTTATGATTCCAGTAAATTGATCATCGATGGAGATGACGTCCGGCACATTATTGGAGGCACCCAACAATTCTATGACTCGTCCCAGTTGATTGTCCAACCAGTCCGAGTCACCAATGCCGTCGATGGAGGGACTCAGGTGTTTAACGGACTTTCCAGCATGACTATCCACGGGGAACGCGGAATCATTGGCGGGCAACAATTTTTTCTGGATGAGTCCCGCCTCACCATCTCGCGTCAGCAAGCTATCTACGGCGGAACGCAATATTTCCGGGATTTCGGCAGGCTGAATATGACCTTCTTCTCTGAAATCAGCAGAGGCACTCAGATTTTCGAAGACGACAGCACTCTGGACATCCGAGGCGGACGGGTAGTGTCGGGAGGCAGCTTAAGTTTTCATGACCGCAGTCGTATTCTCGCCGGACGTGCCCAGGCACTGACGGGAGCAATCATCTCGATGCATGACTCGAGTTATCTAAAGGCAGAGGTTCTCAACGCCTACAGCACCGGCACCGTCGCCTTGCATGATCATGCGCTGATCGAGGTGATGGCCACGAATGCGATCGCAGGTCTCAATGTGACTTTTGACGTTGAAACCGGAGGCAGCCCTGGCGGAACGCTGCGGTTGCAGGGCAGCTCCATTTCAATCAACTCCCTCAATTCAGAAAGCGCAGGCGCTGGAGTCGTTGAAAACCGCCATGCAGACTTGGCAGCGAATTTGATTCTTGGGAGACCTTCAAGTTTCAGCGGCATCATCCGCGACGGCACGATCGGGATCGCTCAAACACCATCTGCCGCATTGTCTTTGCAGCTGGCTACCGGAAGTCAGGTCACGTTATCCGGTGATAACAGCTACTCCGGCGGCACGGTTGTTGGCGGCGGCGGAACATTGATTCTGGCATCCAATTTCGCCGCCGGCTCCGGGGTCATCGATATAAGAAGTCAAACCAGCGTGGTGCGGGCGACCGGCTCTCGGATCCTGCAAAACGACATTATCAATCAAGGCTATCTGGAGGGCGGCACGGGCGCTGGCAATCTCCTTTCACTCGCAGGAGATATCTCCGGCAGCGGCAGCTACGGCGGGAATATCGAAATACTCGGCACCTTCAGCCCAGGCAATAGCCCGGCACTAATCGCAGTGACTGGGAATATGGCTTTTGGCGGGGCATCGACGCTTGCCATGGAATTGGGAGGCCTGACACGCGGGGGACAATACGATGCCTTTGATATCACAGGCACGCTGGTCCTCGGTGGGCAGATCCGTTTGGTTTTGATGAACGGATTTGCGCCGACTGCGGAGGATACGTTTCAGGTTTTCAATGCTGCGAACTTTGCTGGCACGTTCGCGAGCTATGATTTTTCCGAGGCGGCACTTGGCGACGGCCTTGCATGGGACACCTCTCGGATCACATCGACCGGACAGCTTGGAATCACAGTCATCCCCGAGCCATCGACATGGTTACTCCTCATCGGAGCAGGGACAATTTTAACGATTTTTATGAGACGTGGAAAACATACCTGAATTCCTTCAATTGACCGTTCACTAGCAAGCACATGAAAAGTTCACTTTCACTTCGTCGTTTCCGAGAAATCTTCGGTTTGCCTCTTATTCTGAGCGTCTCAACGCTTATTCACTGCCATCAGACTCAAGCCGCAGAGCGTCTCTGGTTGGGTGGGAACGGGAATTACACAGACAAGCTGAAGTGGTTCACTGACGTGCCAACGGCAGGAGACACCGCGAACTTCAATTCTGGCGGACTCTACGCCGTGTCTTTCGACCTCAGCCCGACCGCGTCAATGCTTCGCGTGGGAACGAATGGCGTGGTATTGGACCTGAACCAGAATACCTACACCCTCACGAATGGGATTGAACTTGGGGCCATGGCCAACGAAGGAGGAAATCTCGTCGTCACGGACGGCATCGTGCAATCGAACGGACTTGTTCGCATCGGCATGGCGACAGGCACTACGCAGGCGATCACCCTAACAAATGGAGGTTCGCTTTATGCTCAAGCGCAAACTGTTAATGTCGGAGAAATCGGCATCGGGTCAATCGAAGTGCGTACAGGCAGTCTGGCCGATGTCCTCAATCTGCGGCTGGGCACCACGGCCACAGGCAGAGGGACCGTGGTGCTAAATGGTCCGGTCAACGCGGGAAGCAGTAATGTGATGCAGGTGCGCGGAACGACCATCATCGGACAAGAAGGATACGGGAATCTATCACTCGCCAACGGAGCCGTCCTCCACAGCTGGAATGGAGCCACACTCGGCTCTATTGCAGGATCAGCTGGTCTTGCCACGATCACCGGTGTCAATTCCAGATGGCGGGTTGAAAGTATCCACGGATTTCGCGTGGGTAGTTCAGGAACCGGTGAACTCAACATTCTGAATCAGGCCGGCGTGGTAACATTGACCACACTCCAGATAGCGGCAGGGGCAGGAAGTGAGGGCGAGGTCACGATCAACAATTCCAATTTACTTCTGTTAGGCGGAGCAGACTTGATCGTGGGAGGAGCGGGAAATGGTAGCCTGAACTTGCTCAACGGCGGACTTGTGCAATCCAGCGGCGGCAGCAGCGGGTCGGTTGGCTCCGGCGCCGGAGCGACCGGAACCATCGTTCTGTCAGGAGAAGGCTCCACCATCAATGAACTCACTTCCCTCGTGGTAGGGGGTAGCGGAACCGGCGTGGTGACGATCGATAACGCTCGTGCGAAAATTGGTTTAGGCCCCCGCATGGTAGTAACCGAAGGACTCACACTTGGTGCTGGCTTGGGCGCCAGCGGCACATTGACCGTGCTCGAAGGAAATGGAGCAAGCTCCAATGCAGAATCCAACCTTGATCTCTCCGGAGCGCTACAGATCGGAGTGTCTGGCACGGGCAACATGTCCATCGATAATTCCTATCTCGGTGGCAACATCACATCTCTCGAACTTGGTGCCGAAGCAACAGGCGTCGGCACGCTCACCCTCCATCGCACGGATGGGAGAATTGCCACATCTACCCGCATCGGAGGTAATGGCGATGGCACATTGAATTTGAGCGGGGGTTCCTATTTGCAAAGTATTTTTGAGGTAACACTCGGCTCGGCAGCCACCGGTGTCGGACGCGCAACCGTGAGCGGAGCAGACACACGGTGGCGAAATGAAAATCGTGGCATTACAGTGGGCAATTTTGGAACTGGCGAACTCAACATTCTGGATCAAGCCCGAGTCGACTCATTGTCCAATGTTCAAATAGCTGCACTGGCGGGAAGTGAAGGGGAGGTCACTATCAATAACGCGACACTGTCATTACTTGTTGGAGCAGATCTGTTCGTCGGAGATGCAGGTAATGGCAGCCTGACTTTGCTCAATGGGGGCCGTGTGTCGTCTGGTGGCGGAAGTTTTATGCGGATTGGAAGTTTGAGTGGCTCATCCGGTTCGCTCACCATGAGCGGTGCAGGCACACAGATCAACGAACTCACTTCATTATCAATCGGTGGTGGAGGAACCGGGGTTGTGACCATCGACAACGCGGGTGCTGCAATCGGCGCCGGTCCCCGCATGGTAGTAACCGAAGGACTCACCCTTGGATTCGCTGAAGGTGCCAGCGGGACATTGACGGTGCTGGCTGGAAATGGAGCAACATCCAACGCAGAATCCAACCTCAATTTATTGGGAGCCCTTCGTATTGGCGTGGCAGGCACCGGCGTCATGTCCATGGATAACTCGTATCTCAGCAGCAACGTCTTATCCCTCGAACTCGGAGCTGAAGCCACAGGCATCGGCACACTCACCCTCCATAGCACGGATGGAAGAATTGCCACATTCACGCGCATCGGAGGTGACGGAGAGGGCACGTTGAATTTGAGCGGTGGTTCCTATTTGGAAAGTATTTTCGGCGTAACACTCGGCTCGGCAGCCACCGGCGCAGGACGCGCAACCGTGAGCGGAGCAGGCACACGGTGGCGAAATGAAAACCTTGGACTGATAGTGGGCAATTTTGGAACCGGCGAACTCAACATTCTGGATCAAGCCCGAGTCGAGTCACTGACCAATATTCAAATAGCCGCACTGGCCGGGAGTGAGGGTGAGGTCACGATCAATAACGCGACACTGTCATTACTTGTTGGAGCAGATCTGTTCGTCGGAGATGCAGGTAATGGCAGCCTGACTTTGCTCAATGGAGGCCGTGTGTCGTCTAGTGGCGGAAGTTCCATGCGGATTGGAAGTTTGAGTGGCTCATCCGGTTCGCTCACCATGACCGGCGCAGGCACACAGATCAACGAACTCACTTCCCTATCAATCGGTGGCGGTGGGACTGGGGTTGTGACCATCGACAACGCGGGCGCTGCAATCGGCGCTGGCCCCCGCTTGGTAGTTACCGAAGGACTCACTCTCGGTGCTGGCTTGGGTGCCAGCGGGACATTGACCGTGCTGGCTGGAAATGGAGCAACATCCAACGCGGAATCCAACCTCAATTTATTGGGAGCCCTTCGTATTGGCGTGGCAGGCACCGGCGTCATGTCCTTGGATAACTCGTATCTCAGCAGCAACATCACATCCGTCGAGCTCGGAGCTGAAGCCACAGGCGACGGCACGCTCACGCTGAACAATACGGGCGGGCGCGTAGCCACTTACATTGCCATCGGTGACGAAGGGACCGGACGGTTAAACCTCAGCGGAGCAGGTTCCGTATTGGAATCCGAATGGTTCATCCGGCTTGGATCATCCGGCAACGGATCGATGAATATTGCGTCCGGCGGCCGTCTTATCAGCGAGAATATAAGCTTCGGTCAGAACACGAACGGAAGCGGCTCAGCGATCGTGACCGGTGCCGGATCGGGTTGGAATGCAAACGGTCTCGCAAGCATAGGTGGTGCTGGCGAGGGACGTATTGATATCCTGAATGGTGGATCGATGATCCTGAACAGCAGCTACTCGTTGAACGAATTACACTACATCGGAGTGAGTTCCGGCGGATCTGGTCTCATTTCCGTGTCCGGGAGTGGGTCGTCGCTGCGTGAGTTTGATTCCCGAGGGATTGTGATAGGCGTTGGTGGCACCGGACGCTTGCAATTTCTTGATGGAGGATCACTCATCGGCGGAAGCACCTTTTTTCTTGGCAATAACCGGACCGGAAACGGAACCTTCGAAGTTGGTGGTGACAACACGACCATTTCAAGCGGAGCCCTCCGCGTTGGCACCTTGGGCACGGGCACGTTGCACGTGCACTCCGGCGCCAATCTTATTTCGACCAGCGCCACATTTGGACGCGATGTCGATAGCCTGACTTTGTTCCGCTCCAATGGCACAGGACTGATTACGGGAAAAGGAACCGAATGGGAAAACTCCGGCACCATGGATATCGGCTTCTCAGGAGTGGGCGCAGTCACCGTCAGCAATGGCGCATCCGTCCTCAATCCATCCAGTGGTCCGCGGCTGGGCGTCAACGCTGGTAGTCTGGGCTCCATCTTAGTCACCGGAGAGAACTCTATATTCCGCGCCGCCGGCATCAATATTGGGGTGGGTGGAGAAGGGCGTCTGACGATTTCCGATCACGGACGTTTTGTCTCGACAGACGACAGTTTCGTGGGCGACGGCGGAAGTGGTGGAGTGTATGTCAACTCTGGTGGCGAGGCAGAGTTCACCAATCTCCAAGTGGGACGTGGGTCGTTCGGAGAGTTGGTAATTTCTGATGGCGGGCGGATCACCGTCAGCGATGCATTTCTTGTTGGCGATGCGGCGGGCGGCCTCGGACGTATGGAAATCACCTCTGGCGGCCTGCTCCAAACGAACAGCCCTGCATCGCCTCAAACCGCCGTGATCGGTGGTATTGGCGGCGCCATCGGTAACGCTTCGATCTCAGGGGAAGGATCGCGATGGGAACATTTCGGACAACTCGATATCGGCTTGTCCTCCGGTACCTCGGGAAGTTTTGCACAAGTAACCTCATCCGGGCTACTCGACGTGGCCGGAATCTTGCGACTCGGCGTTGGCGGCGAATTGATTCTCAACGGTGGCCGGATCAATGCATCGGACTTTGTATCCGAATCGACCCGCAATAGCCCCGTTTTGTGGGGCAGTGGAGAATTTTACTTCACGCAATCCACATCGCTCGGCCACACCGTGTCATCGGTTCTGCTCGATGGCACGGGTATTTCCGCCGGTCGCACACTTGGCGTTGTGGGCCGTGCCACCCGTGATACACCGCTGCTGCTGAATGGTGGCACATTCGTAGCTGAGACGCTGAGGAATGCCGCTCGGCTGAACTTCCAATCGGGCACACTGCAATTAAGTTTCGCTGAAATCGGCGTCGGCGAACTGTTCAATGGAAATTTGCTTTTCGATCAAGCCTTCGCCGCTACGCACACGCTGGATTTTCTTAGCACGCGCATCAACTCGAATGGATTGGTCGCTGTTGGAAATGGCGCCACATTTACACCCGGCATGCTCGATAATCTCGGCGAACTTTATGTGGATGGAATTGCAGCCCGCGTAAATGCAACAAATCTCGTCAACTACGAGGGAGCTTTGATCAGTGGCACCGGGCAGATCTTTGCGAACGTGCAAAATTTGAACCAGGGTGAAATTCGTGCCTCGATTGGTGAACGCCTCGTCATCAGCGG
>JBGSMR010000326.1:0-2651 GCA_041740065.1 Chthoniobacterales bacterium | reverse complement strand
ATGAAAACCAGTTTCCGAAGAACTTGCGAGCCGTGCGCCCGCTACGCGAGATGAAGCCTGCGGTGGTTCCGCTCTCGACCAATAACCAACAGGCTGCATTTGTCGCGCAACGCGTCCTCGAGCTCAACGAAGAGGGGGTTGATTTTCGTGAGATGGCCGTGCTTTACCGGGCCCATTTCCAATCCCTCGAGATCCAACTCGAATTCACGCGACGCGGGATTCCGTTTACCATCACCAGCGGACTACGATTTTTCGAACAGGCTCACATCAAAGATGTTTCCGCATTCCTGAAGTTCAGTGTGAATCCCCGGGACGAAATTGCCTTTAAACGCATGGTGCGTTTGCTTCCTGGCATTGGATCAAAAACAGCCGAAACACTTTGGTCTCGAACCTCCCGCACGCTGGCAGCTGGTCGGCCCATTGGCGATTTGCGCTCTGAATGCAAAGTGTCTCCCAAATCCGAAAAAGTCTGGCACCAACTGGTGCACACGCTCGAAGAACTTGCATCTCCGGGCCGCTCGATGGGGCCATCTGCCATGATTGAGGCCGTCTTATTCGCCATTTATGACGACTATCTTCGGAACAAGTATCCGAACTACGATGCCCGCCGCGAAGATCTCAATACGTTGGCGAGTTATTCAAAACAGTTCGAAAATACAGAAGATTTCTTGGCACAACTTGCGTTGCTTGCGTCGGTGGAAACCAGCGAAGCTATCGGCAGCGCATATGCGGAGGAGGAGAAGGTCACGCTATCGTCAATCCACCAAGCGAAGGGGCTTGAGTGGAGCGTGGTATTTGTCATCTGGCTTGCGGACGGTATGTTTCCAAGTTCGCGCTCGCTGGATGACGAAGCCGCAATCGAAGAAGAGCGGCGATTGTTTTATGTCGCGGTGACCCGGTGCAAAGATGAACTTTACCTTACCTATCCCGAAGTTCGCTTGAATGCGGGCTATGGTGATCCCTATCAGCGCCCCTCACGGTTTCTCAGCGAACTTGATGAGGCGGTGTTCGAAAGTTGGGAGGTCAACTCGGGCTCCAGTCAGATCAAGCCGAACACGCTAGAAGCCAATGCGGATGACGAAGATCAGCCGTGGTGATCAGCAGCCTGTCTCGACCTTGTCCCATGGCAACCATCGCTCGCGTGCTTCTCGATCAGTCTGCAGGGAAGCCGCTGGATTACTCGGTTCCTTCTGCACTTGCTGATCAGGTGGGTGTAGGCTCACGGGTGCGGGTACCGTTGCGCACCCGGGTCGTGCAGGCGACCGTGGTTGAGATGCTGGAGGAATCGCCCTTTCATGGTATCCGGGAGTTGGTCGGAGTGGTAGGAGATAAACCCATGGTGCGTCCTGTTCTGCTGAAGCTCGCTCGGTGGATCGCGGACTATTATTGCTGTCCGCAAGAGGTGGCCGTCCGATCTGTCCTACCTGTGGTGATTCGCGATGCGAAAGTGGGACACAAAGAAAAATCGGTGGTGCGTCTGATTCACACGCCGACAGATGCGGAATTAGCAACCATCACACGGGCTCCCAAACAGCACGAATTAGTCAGGATTCTAAGTGCTTCACCAACGCGGACCGCCGATCTTGCAGAACTCGACGGATGTCGTCCGGCCGTGCGGGCGTTAGAGAAGCGAGGATGGTTGGTCGTAGAAAAAGTACGCGTTGCCCGCGACCCAGAAGGCGATTATCTCTCGTCGCCGGCGCTGGAGTTGAATCTGGAGCAGGCCGTCGTGCTGGATGCGGTGATAGCCGCGATTGAGGCTCCTGCAGAATCCAAGCCGATCCTGCTTCATGGTGTGACGGGCAGCGGAAAGACCGAGATTTATTTGCAGGCAATCTCGCACACGCTTGAAGCTGGAAAAACGGCGCTCATCATGGTGCCGGAGATTTCACTTACTCCGCAGACTGTTGAGCGGTTCAAGTCTCGATTTGCCACGTTTCAGGGCGAGATCGCAGTGATGCATAGCCATCTTTCGGATGGGGAGCGGCATGATGAATGGCATAAGATCCATTCGGGTCGGGCGCGTATTGTGATTGGCGCACGGAGCTCGGTATTCGCCCCGCTGGATCGGCTGGGTCTCATCGTGGTGGACGAAGAACATGAGGGGTCATACAAACAAGAAGAAGCGCCGCGTTATCATGGTCGTGATGTCGCCGTAATGCGGGCCGTCATGGAAAATTGCGCCATCCTGCTCGGCAGCGCCACGCCGTCCCTAGAGAGTTATCATAACGCAGTCACGGGAAAATACACGCTCGTCCGAATGCCATCTCGGATTGATGACCGTCAGATGCCACTAATCCGAGTGGTCGATATGCGTCAGCAAAACCGCCGGGGCGGCCAGACGCCAGCGCTTTCGCCCATGCTTGTTGCTGCGGTGTCCAAACGCCTGACGGAGGGAAGGCAAACCATTCTTTTTCTGAATCGCCGGGGCTACGCATCCGCCCTCGTATGTGGTGCCTGCGGGAATGTGTGCCATTGTCCGAACTGCAGTGTCGCCCTCACGTATCACCGCGATGACGAGCGTCTGCGGTGCCATCTGTGTGGGCACTCTGAGCGCGTGCCAAACAAATGCCCGGAATGCGCAGATCCTGGAATCCGCCATGCCGGAATGGGAACTTGGCCTTCGGCTGTAAATATATACATTATTTAAA
>JBGSMR010000323.1:0-8512 GCA_041740065.1 Chthoniobacterales bacterium | reverse complement strand
AGGAGCGGGCGGCCTCGTTCTCAAAACGCAGCATTAAAGCAGAGTCCAAGCTGCAAGCCCTGAAACTTGCGATTTCAATGATGGATCTTACCACCCTCGAAGGAAAAGACACGCATGGAAAAGTCGAGCACCTGTGTCGTAAGGCAATTACTCCTGCCATCGCACGATATCAGGTCCCTTCCACCGCGGCGGTGTGCGTCTACCCGAACCTCGTCGCCTGTGCAAAGCGCTTCACTGCTGGCAGCACGGTCAAAGTGGCCGCGGTAGCAACCGCCTTTCCGAGCGGACTCATGCCCATAGCCGTAAAACTCGACGATGTCCGCGCAGCGGTGGAATTTGGTGCCGACGAGATCGATATGGTCATCGACCGCGGCGCGTTCCTCTCCGGCGAATATGCACGGGTATCTGACGAAATCAGCGCAGTAAAGCAGGCATGCGGAGCTGCACATCTCAAGGTGATCCTCGAGACAGGCGAGCTTGGCACTTTGGATCGGGTGCGTTTTGCCAGTGATCTTTCCATGCATGCAGGCGCAGACTTCATCAAAACGAGCACGGGAAAAGTCACTCCTGCGGCAACGATGCCCGTCACGCTCGTGATGTTCGAAGCAATCCGCGACTACTTTTTTCAGACTGGCATCCGGATCGGAATGAAGCCCGCTGGTGGGATCCGCACCGCCAAAGAGGCTCTCGCTTACCTGGTCATGCTCAATGAAACACTGGGTGCCGATTGGATGACTCCCGACCTTTTCCGATTCGGCGCTAGCACATTAGCCAATGACGTCCTGATGCAGATCGCGAAACTCACCGATGGTCCCTATCAATCGCCTGATCACTTTTCGCTCCCATGACCGCCTCCAAAAAGCCCGCTAAACTCCACCGCAACGCGGTTCCTCACCTTGGTCCCATTCCTTTCGTCGAAAGAAATCTAAGGCTTGGTGAAGGATTGGCATACGTTCCCGCGCTGGAGTCCACCGCTGTCGAAATCCGAAAGAATTATGGTTTATTTATTGATGGAAAATGGAGCCAGTCATCCTCAGGAAAACACATCGATACGCTCAATCCAGCCACGGGCAAAAAGCTCGCGCAGGTAGCTTCAGGCGACAGCTCCGATATTGACCGGGCGGTTCAGGCAGCCCGGCGCGCCTACGAATCAGATTGGTCTAAGCGACCCGCCCAGGAACGCGGGAAGTTTTTGTATCGCATCGCACGACTCATCCAGGAGCGATCTCGCGAGCTTGCAGTATTGGAGTCCATGGATGGTGGCAAACCGATCAAAGAAAGCCGCGACATTGATCTTCCGTTGGCAGCTGCGCATTTCTTCTATTATGCCGGATGGGCCGACAAGCTGGAATACGCTTTTCCTGGACGCTCGCCGGCTCCAGTGGGCGTGGCAGGTCAAATTATCCCGTGGAACTTTCCGCTCCTGATGGCAGCTTGGAAATTGGCTCCCGCCCTGGCATGCGGCAATACCTGCGTGCTCAAACCGGCCGAAACATCCAGTCTCACCGCCCTGCATCTTGCTGAGATCTTGCAGGAGGCCGGCCTCCCTGCGGGAGTTGTCAATATCGTGACGGGAGGACCAGACGCGGGAAGCGCGCTCGTGGAGCATTCTGGAGTTGATAAGATCGCATTTACAGGGTCGACCGAAGTAGGCAAACGCATCGCTGCCGCCACAGCCGGAACCGGCAAAAAGATCACACTTGAACTAGGCGGGAAGGCTGCAAACATCGTATTCGACGACGCACCTATCGCCCAAGCGGTCGAGGGTATCGTCTCCGGTATTTATTTCAACCAAGGCCACGTGTGCTGCGCCGGGTCTCGATTGCTTGTGCAGGAGTCCGTCGCTGACGAGGTCATTGAGCGACTGCGCGACCGGATTCGGACACTCCAGGTGGGTGATCCGCTGGATAAAAATACCGACATTGGAGCGATCCATTCGCCGGAGCAACTAGCCCGCATCCGTGACCTTGTTAGCAGTGGCTTGGATGAGGGCGCGACATTCCACCAGTCGCCCTGCCGACTGCCAAAGGCGGGAAATTGGTTTGCACCAGGATTTTTTACACACGTCACTGCGTCTCATCGTATCGCCCGAGAGGAAATCTTCGGTCCAGTGCTCAGCATCATGACTTTCCGCTCACCTGAAGAAGCAATTGAACGTGCAAATAATACCGCATTTGGATTGAGCGCAGGAGTGTGGACAGACAAAGGTAGCAAAATTTTCAAAATGGCGTCACAATTGAAAGCAGGAGTCATTTGGGCGAATACGTATAACAAATTTGATCCAACCAGCCCGTTCGGTGGCTATAAAGAAAGCGGCTTCGGGCGCGAAGGTGGTCTCCATGGGCTCCTACCCTACGTAAAACTATAAAAATCCCTCTCTTGGCGCAGAATCCCATTTCGCGCCGAACGGGAATCAGTCACTCTTGGATTAGTTATGCGCATTATTCGTTGCTCCGATGCTGGATATTCCAAAAAAATAAAGTCTCTGGATCGCCGTGCCATCCCCTCCCCGGATGTAGTCGCAACGGTCTCTGAGATTCTCGCTGCCGTTGAAACCACGGGCGATCGCGCACTTTGCGAATACACCGCAAAATTCGGTGGCCCGAAACTTAAACCATCAGGCCTGAGCGTTTCGCAAGCAGAGGTCGAATCCTCAGTCGCATCCCTGCCCACCCGCGTCCGAAAGGCAATTTTAGCAGCGCGTGCCAATGTTCGAGATTTTGCGCGCCATAGTTTACGCGAGAGTTGGTTCATGAAAAACAAACAAGGCGTAATCACCGGCGAGCGATTTGATCCGTTTCCCCGCGTGGGGATCTATGTGCCAGGTGGCACCGCGCCGTTGGTATCCACAGCAGTCATGACCTGCACAATTGCCGCCGCTGCCGGAGTGCCTGAGATCATTGCAGTCACACCCGCAAACAAAGATGGATCGATTCACCCCTCCCTGCTCGCGGCACTCGCGTTGTGCGGTGCCACCGAGATCTATCGGGTTGGTGGGGCGCAGGCAATCGCTGCGCTGGCCATTGGAACGAAGACGATTGCCGCTGTTACGAAAGTCTTCGGACCGGGCAATGCTTATGTCGTCGAAGCTAAACGACAAGTTTTCGGGCGCGTCGCCGTGGATCTTCTCCCCGGCCCGAGTGAGGTGCTTGTAATTGCAGACGCCAATGCCAATCCGGATTGGATCGCGGCCGATCTACTCGCCCAATCGGAGCACGGCCATGGCAGCATCGCGGTTTTACTCACGCCATCCGCTGACCTCATCGATTCCGTAGCTCAATCGGTGAATCGTCAAGCGCAGGAATCATCGCGCCCTGAACTCCTAGCCGACGCACTCCAACACGCAACACTCGTTCAGACCACCGACCTTCCAGAGGCCATTGCGATCGCCAATCAATTTGCCAGCGAGCACGTCTCGGTGGCCACCGATGACCCCGGAGTGGTCGCCGGACAATTAACTACTTCAGGATGTATTTTTCTGGGAGGAATCTCCCCTGTGGCAGGTGGGGACTTTCTTGCCGGTCCTAGCCACGAACTCCCCACCGGTGGCGCTTGCAAATCGTTTGCCGGGCTCACGGCAGATCAGTTTCAACGGCGTACCAGCATCGTCCGGTTTGACGAGGAATCCCTGCGCAAATCCCTGCCACATATTAAGATATTCAGTGAGATTGAGGGGCTCGACGCCCACGGCAGATCTGCCTCAATCCGGATACCGTCAAAGAAACAACGAATTCCGCGGTGAGAAACCTCCGTCTCCTCTGCCTCGTCTTCATCTGTTTCGGAGACCTGAGATCAAATCCAATTAACGATGCAGAACTTGAGAAAGTAGGCGAAATCAATGCCGCAGCATTGGTTGCCGAAAACAAACTGATCACGCTGCGCGCGCTTTTCGATTCTCTTCCAAAAGTCCGAGACAATCTGGTCCTACCCGCACCTGCCACTGCTCTCCTTGATGCACCGACGATTGCGAATCGCCTTCGAGAATCGACAATAGCCGTTGGATACACCTATTTTTGCGACGATTGTGACGCATGGCACCTCTATTTATCTACGGGATTCATGATTGCTGACGGCGTGGCCTGTACCAGTCTGCATGTATTTCAGGATGCAGAAGATGGACCACTCAAAAATTTTCCAATAGCAATGGACGAAGAGGGAATCGTGTATCCGATCGTCGGAATGCTTGCGGCGGATACAGACGCCGATTCATGCCTCGTCCAGATTGCTGGTGCGGGTTCGATCCGACCGCTTCCGCTCGCCACATCGGCCCGTGCGGGGGAAGCAGTGTATCTAATGAGTCATCCGGACACCCGATACTTCCGGTTTTCGAGTGGCATTATTTCCCGCCTTGTCTATGAACGTCGATCCAATGGAGCAAAGTTCCCCCTGCTAGACGTTACCGCGGAATTTGCACCCGGTTCCAGCGGCGGACCCATCGTCAACGCCTTCGGCAATGTGCTCGGTCACGTCTCAACGATCTCCGCAACATCCCTAGCTGATGACGGCTCCATGGATGACGGAAGTGCTATCGTCGAACGCCTGTGCGCAGCAGCAGAAAGTCTTGCAACCCTGGCGGTAGCGGGACGCAATCCCCGCATTTCCACCGAATCGTCCAATGAAAATCATTCACTGAAGTAATGAACCTTGCTGACAATTCCAAGACGGAGCGCAGAATACCGGAAACTATCGATCATGAACAACAGCCCAACTCCTTCTGACGTGGCATCGCTCGAATCTGCGTCGGAAACACAGCATCTGCATATTTTAGTCGCAGAAGACAACACCATCAACCAACGGCTCATCACGCTCATGCTTACAAAAATGGGCCACTCCGTGGACATTGTAGAGAATGGAGCCCTCGCGGTCGATGCCGTCGGGAAGTCGCGCTACGACATTGCGTTCATCGACATGCAGATGCCTGTGATGGGTGGGCTGGAAGCCGCAGCAGAAATTTGCCGACGCTACCCGCGAAATTCCCGACCTCCACTCGTCGCATTAACAGCAAATACGCTTGTTGGTGATCGTGAGAAATGCCTTGCCGCAGGGATGGATAGCTATCTTGCAAAGCCGCTCCGCACGGCATCACTCAATGAAACGATACTGGAAATGGTAAACTCATCCGAGCAATCGGGTGCTTGAAGCAGCTAAAAACGTCCATCGGGAGCTTGGGCCCTGGACTCCTGGAGCCGGTTTATGAGGTTATTCTGGCTCGCGAACTGTCCGATCATGGGTTGAAGGTGGAGCGGATCTTGTTGGTCCATAAGAAGCAGACGCAGACCTATCTGCGATTGACCGCCGGCTTAAAGCTCGGAACCCTGCTGAACTTCGGGGAAGCCGTTCTCAAAGCAAACGCAGGACCGCGGAGGAACTCTGTATGAAAATTCAAAATGCCCTCTGCGCCCCGGCGCCTCTGAGGGATAAGCATCCAATGAAAACAGCGAAGAACCAGTCATGCTAAGCCGAGGCGGGCCACACCATCCTCGTCCAATCCGAGAAAATGCCCGATCTCATGGAGCAACGTGACTCGCACTTCATCGCGAAAACGGCACTCATTAGCCCCACTGTAGCGCCAAAGGTTTCCAGCCCATAGCCGAATCCGCGGAGGATGCGTCGTATGAAAATCGCGTACGGTGGCTCCCTCAAAGATCCCCAGCCAGTCCGTCCCGACGCCACACTCCCGGTCTTCACCAGACGGAATGTCTTCGACAAAGATGACTAATTCGACTGTGGCAGCGCGGATTTCATCGGGCAATGACTCAAGCACCGCCTCCACTTCTTCGCCTGCCCAATCATTCAGTAACTCCCAATGCATACGTTATTCGGCAGGCAAAGTGTCACGCATCCCGACCCGTGCAAACCAAAATTCTCTGATTCATTCGTCGTATTTCCTTGGGTTCAAGTCCGCCAGGCTGTAACAGCTACTCTCCGGCAATCGATCGACACTGATGGTCTGATTGCCTGACCACATTAAAATTCCGGATGTTTTTTAAACCTCGATACCTCAAAGAAGCCCACGCGTTAATCGACGGTGCAAACCGGTTACTCCGCTACAAATCTGACCTCTTGAAGCCAGCTCAACTCGCGGAGGCGGACGCGGCCGTTGACTCCCTGCGCATTGCCGTGAAAGATCGCAAACCGGACACCGTCCGCGAACGCTCAGCAAACCTTGAGCGGATCGTTGGTGGCATGATCCCACCCATGCGTCACGCCAGATGGCGGGAAAATTGCGAGGTCATTTTGGTCGCGATCATCATCGCCGCCGGAGTTCGGGCCTATCTGGTTGAGCCATTTAAAATCCCTACTGGATCCATGCAGCCCACCTTAAACGGCATCATTGGCGTCCCAACGAAAGACCCGCTCCCCTCACCTATCACCCGAGCCTTTGACTTTCTTATCAAAGGACGCACCTGGTTCAACTTGGCGGCCAAGCAGGATGACGTTGTGGTGGAACTACGGGGGCGTTCGTATGCAAATTATTTCACGTTCACAGACATCATCTGTGAGAATGAAAATTACACCATTTTCGCACCAATTGATACCGTGCGAGGCTCGTTCAATATCCAAGAGGGCCGGATTCTAAAAAAAGGCCAGCCGATCGTTAAGGGCTACATCGATAATGGTGATTTTTTGTTGGTAAATAAAATGGCATACCATTTTGCGCATCCCAAGGTGGAGGATGTTTTTGTTTTCCGGACGACAGGAATTGAGCTAATCCAGCGCACACTTCCTCCCGGCGTGACGTCCCAGCACTACATTAAACGGTTGGTGGGCGTTGGCGGAGACGAACTACGAATCGATCCTCCCACCTTATTCATCAACGGGAAGCCTGCGCAGGGCCGTTTGTTTGACCGCATCATGTCCGAAAAAAACGGCTACCGTGGGTATTCCAACGGAAATCGAATGTTTAACTATCTCACCACCCCAACGCAGCAATACCGAGTGCCGAATGGGATGGTATTCGCCATGGGTGACAACAGCTATAACTCCAGCGACAGCCGTTATTTTGGTCCTCTTCCCACGCGTAATGTTACGGGAAAAGGATTTGTTGTCTTTTGGCCAATCACCCATCGATGGGGATTCATTGAGTAGACTCTGCGGACCGCTGGTTCGAACTCTTCCAACCGGCGTGTCAACGCTGCGTTACAAATCTGTGCTGGCGCAGAATTTGCTCCACACGGGCACACGTTTTCCTTTTCCATACTCGGACACCCAAACTTTATGAGCGACACCACCAAAACCACAACGAACATCGAGACGTTTATCCTCAATCAATTGACGTTCAGCCTCGCCCGGGATCGCTACACCGCGACCTCCCGCGACTGGTGGATAGCGACGGCCAAAGCCGTGCAGAGCATCATCATTGAGCGCATGCTCAAAACCCAGGCGATACATCATAAAAATAACGTCAAGCGAGTGTATTACTTATCCCTTGAGTTTCTGATGGGACGCTTGTTCACAAACAGTGTGTATAGCGCGGGGGTGATGAAAGATCTGGAATCCGCTCTAGAAAGCCTCGGTCTGGATATGGACGACATCCGCCATGAAGAATATGACATGGGGCTCGGAAATGGTGGACTTGGTCGGCTTGCAGCCTGCTTCCTTGATTCACTGGCAACACTTGATCTGCCGGCAGTCGGGTATGGAATCCACTACCAATACGGCTTGTTCAAACAGGAATTCCGCAACGGATACCAAGTGGAGCTCCCGGATGCGTGGATGAAATACGGCACACCATGGGAGATCGTGCGCCCTGAACACTCCTGCGAGATTTCGGTATTTGGTCACGTCGAAAACGTTTTTGACGACCGTGGAAATTATGTCCCACGCTGGGTCGGAGCCAAAAAACTCATTGGAGTTCCCTATGACATCCCAATCCCCGGATTTGGCACGGAAACAGTAAACTTCCTCCGGCTCTGGGAATCGCGGGCATCGGAGGAATTCGATTTAGATGCCTTCAATCGTGGCGGCTACGACGAGGCAGTCAGCGAGAAAAACCGGAGCGAAACTATCTCCCAGGTTCTCTATCCAAACGATAAAACGGAGAGTGGCAAAGAGCTGCGGATGCTTCAGCAGTATTTTCTCGTAGCATGCTCGCTCAAGGACATCATCCGACGGTTTTTCAAAAATAATTCGGATTGGAAGACCTTTCCGGAAAAGGTCGCTATCCAGCTGAACGACACGAATCCGGCGCTCGCGATCCCTGAGCTTATGCGCATCCTGATTGATGAACATGAAAAGACTTGGGATGAGGCATGGAGCATCGTCACCAAGACGATGGCTTATACCAATCATACGTTGCTGCCCGAAGCACTTGAGAAGTGGAGCGTGGGGCTCTTCCAAAAAATTCTGCCGCGCCACATGCAGATCATTTTCATCATCAACGAGCGTTTTCTGGAACAGGTAGAGGAGAAGTGGCCAGGTGATACAAGTAAAATGCGTGCGCTTTCGCTTATCGAAGAGGGAGGCACACAAATGGTGCGGATGGCGCATTTATCCGTGGTCGGATGCCACT
>JBGSMR010000302.1:0-5439 GCA_041740065.1 Chthoniobacterales bacterium | reverse complement strand
TTCTGATTAGTTTTTTACATGTCTCTTTGGTGATCGTCCTCTTGACCGTCGCACCCGTGGCAATCTGGATGTATCGACCACGCCGCGCCTCCGAGTCCCCCACCACGCCATGACTAATCCACTTTTGCAGTTGCTTGGGATTTTTTCGCTGCTGTCCGTGCTGGCGATCGGCGGTGGGACAGCGGTGTTGCCTGAGATGAAAGAAATGACGGTTGTCCAGGAGAAATGGCTGACTGACGTCGAATTTCGCGATGTTTACAGCATTGGTCAAATCGCACCCGGGCCGAATATGCTTATGGTCATTGTCCTGGGATACAAAGTCGCAGGGTATGCTGGGGCAGCGGTGGCGTTCGCCGGGTTCTTCTTCCCTTGTTGCTTGATCGCCTGGGGCACCTCTCGAATCTGGAACCACTTTGAGGGATCGGAATGGAGGCTCGCCGTCCAGCGCGGTCTGGCTCCCCTCGTGGTGGGTCTTATGGCGGCGGGTATGGTTGCCATCGCTAGGACAGCAATCATCAACGTCGAGACCATCGTGCTGGCTATGGTCGTCTTTGTGGCGCTCTATTTCGGTAAAAAGATCAACCCGGCGCTTCTCATTCTCGGCGGCGGTGTGTGCGGGTGGATCTTCCTCCGCTAAAGACTTGGTCAGGCTCTGATTTCGCGCACGTGAATCGCGTCAAAGCGCTCTTCACCGGCCTGCAGGTCGCTGATAATAATCAAACGATCTCCCACCGCAACAAGTCCCATTTTTTTCAGCAAATTCTCGGCATCTGCGACGGTGTGCTCTGCTCGGGTGTCGAACTGTAGCTTGATCGCGTGTGTGCCCCAATTCAGCGCCAAGCGACGGACCACTTCATCGGACGGTGCAAATGCATAGATGGGTGAATTCAAAGGACGCAGATGGCTGGTATAGTCGGCCATAATCCCTCGTCGGGTGAATACGACGAGCTTCGCGTTCTCAAAAGAATTTGCCATGACGATTGCCGCTTTCACGAGCTTTTGGCGCGGGTCATCAATGACGGCAGAGTCCGCATACTGGGCACCGCCACTGAGCTCGATCCGGCGCGCCACACGATCCAAAATCCCCACGCATTGCACAGGATATTTGCCCACAGTGGTTTCGCCGCTGAGCATGACGGCGTCGGCCTGCTCAAATACCGCGTTTGCCACGTCAGTGATCTCAGCGCGCGTCGGCAATGGGTTTTCAATCATTGATTCCAGCATGTGCGTGGCAACGATCACAGGGCGCCCGTAATACATGCATTGTTTGACGATGCGGCGTTGAATAATCGGTAGATCTTCCAGCGGACATTCCACCCCCAGATCTCCGCGAGCCACCATGATGGCATCCGCGGCCTGGATAATCGAATCGATCGTCTTCACCGCATGCTGGTCTTCAATCTTTGCTATGACTGCGGCATTGCTGCCGTGAGATCGGAGAGCCGCACGCAATTCCTCCATGTCTGACGCCTCACGGCAGAAGCTTAAAGCCACAAAGTCCACCCCGATTTCAGCGCCCAGAGCAATGTCTGCGTGATCCTTCTCGGTGAGAGGAGGAAGGTTCACTCTCACGCCGGGAAGATTGATATGACGACGGGAACCTAGCAGCCCTTTGGTTAGAACCTCGCAGCGGATTTTGTTGTCATGCTTTTTGAGCACTTTCAAATGGATCACTCCATTATCGACGAGGACCGTATCACCTTCTGTGATGTCGTGGATCAATCCGTCGTAGTTGACATCGACGGAATAATTTTCCTCGCTCCGCGCACCCCTCACCGTGAACTCAAGAATGTCTCCCGGATTCAAATCGAGCTTCACATCGAGGTCACCCGTCCGGATGGCTGGTCCTTGGGTATCAAGGAGAATGGCGGTATTGGTGCCAAGTTCGGCAGCGCAATCCCGGATGGTCCGTGAGACTTTCCGCACCCAATCATGGGTAGCGTGGCTCATATTGAGCCTGAAAATATTTACTCCAGCGCGAATGAGAGAGCTAATCATCTCTGGGGATTCTGTGACTGGTCCGAGCGTGGCAATGATCTTAGTTTTCCTTAGCATGCGTTCAGAAATCGTATTCGACTACAGAATGCAAGCGCATAGAGGGCATGGATGTGAGAAGCGTCCACCAAATCCGATGGAAATGAACACACTCGTGAACCGTTTCGCGCTGCGATTATCCAATGATCCTTCCAATTTCCTTGCGATGCACTAAGGTCTGGCAATGCAACGCCGATGGATTTTACCGAAGCCAGTGGACCCATGTGTCGTGGGCAGGTTAGCCGCTGAGTTTGGAGTTCCGCGCTTCGTCGCGGAATGCCTGGTCCGCAAAAAGCTTTCTACGCTGGAGTTGGCGGGCCCCTACCTCCAACCCCGGCTACGCTCACTCGGGGATCCTAACCTGCTGCCACAGATGCGTCAGGCAATCCGCCGGATTGAACAGGCTCTTCGTGCGAATGAGTCGATTCTATTGTTCGGCGATTATGATGTGGATTGGGTGGCCTCACTCACCGTAATTTATCGGACATTAATGGCGTATGGTGCGCGGGTGAACTGTTTTTTGCCGCTGCGGGCGGAGGAAGGATATGGATTGAGTGCGGCAGGCGTGGATCGCTGCTTAAGCGAATACCAGCCTGGTTTGTTGATTGCCATCGACTGTGGAACCAGCTCGGCCACGGAAATCGCTCGACTGCAATCGGAGGGAATCGATGTCATCGTTCTCGATCACCACGAGCCAGGTGCCGATCTGCCGGACTGCGTGGCACTGGTTAACCCGAAACTCGACAACAGCGAGTATTCCTACTTGTGCTCAGCTGGCATTGCCTTCAAAACCGCCCACGCTCTGCTTAAGGCCAACCCTTTACCTGAATTTCAACTGAAGGAGCTTTTGGACCTTGTGGCGCTGGCCACCCTTTGTGATCTGGTGCCCGTGGTGGGAGAGAACCGCATTCTTGTGCGCCATGGATTGACACAAATGGCCGTCACCCGCTGGCCGGGATTGGCAGCGCTTATGGCTGTCGCCGGAGTTCATGCTCCCGTCACTGGAGCGGACGCCGGATTTCGCCTTGGCCCCCGGATCAATGCCTCGGGCCGCCTTGGCACCGCGTGGGATTCACTTCAGTTGCTGCTGACAAATGATCCTGTTGAGGCCACCATGCTGGCTAACCGATTGGAAATGAGCAACCGCGAGCGTCAGACGGTCGAACGTGCCGTGACTCGCGAAGTCGAAGAATGGATTGAGACCCATTTCGACCCGGCACGCCATGTCGCGATTGTGGCAGGTGCGAGAGATTGGCATACCGGAGTGCTGGGTATCGTTGCTTCCCGTGTGATGCGGCGCCATCACCGTCCCTCATTGATCGTTGGATTCGACAATACCGGAGCTGGCAGGGGCAGCGGGCGCAGTATTGAAGGGATGTCACTGGTCGATGCACTCGGACGATGTTCCGGTCTGCTGGATCAATTCGGCGGTCATGAAATGGCAGCGGGCGTGACCATGCAGGAGTCTCAGTTTGAATCGTTTCGCGAGGCCTTTGATGCAGCAGCAAGGCATCTCACAGATTCTGAAATGTTGGTCCCGAGGCTCCACCTGGATGCAGAACTTGACCTTGAATCCTTCGACCATCAATTTCTCGATGGGCAAGCGATGCTGGAGCCATTTGGGAACTCAAATACCCAGCCGATCCTTTTTGCCCGGAGAGTAACCCCGGTTTCCGAGCCAAGGGTGATCAAAGAGAAACACCTCCGATTCCAATTCCCCGCGGGCAGGAACCGGCTCGATGGGATTTTCTTCAATGGCGCGAGTCCCAACCTGCCCAAGCCGCCTTGGGATATTGCCTTCAATCTGGAACGCAACGCCTACAATGGCCGCGTAGCACCCCAGCTCCAGATCCTTGATCTCCGGGCAGCCACGTGAAGCTTCCGCCAGAAACCCCGCTCGGAACCCTATCCTGGATATCCAAGCCCCGCATCACCGCGTTGCGAAAGCTTGGGATTGAGACCCTCGGAGACTTCGCAACGCACTTCCCGCGCCGCCACGAAGATCGCAGCAGATTTTCTCGCTTTCCGGTAGGAGCAACGGCGAATCCCGTACTGATTCGCGGGGATATTATTAAGGTCGGATTTCTGCCGTTTGGAAAATGGAGACGCGGATTCGAAGCAACTATTCAGGAGGCTGGAGGCGACGCATTATCCGGCCAGGTCGTGCTGCGGTGGTTCAACATGCCTCACATTTCCAAGGCGGTGTCTGTGGGATTTTCCATCGTCGCCTATGGCAAAACCAAGCTCCGCGGTCGGAAGGTGCTGATGGATTTTCCAGATTACGAACTTCTCGAAGACGGCGAGGAAACATTGATTCACCTCAACCGAATCGTTCCCATCCACCCGGCTGGAGAGGGAATTGCCCCAAAAAAGCTTCGCGAATTGATCTACCGCGCTCTGAGGGAAACAGACCTTACATTGCTCCCGACGATCCTGCCCGGTGCGCAGGATGGAGCCGTCCGGGCAGTCGCGCTCCACGACATTCATTTTCCCGCGTCTGAGACGGATCTGAAGGCGGCACGGGAACGCCTTGTCTTCGAAGAATTCTTCCAGATTCAAGCGCTCCTGGCTTCGCGCCGTGTTGAAATAGCTGCCGCGCCGCTTTCAGCAAAAAAAACGACCGGGCGCTTGCTCGTGGCACTACGCGAGCAGGTGATATTTTCACCCACTCACGCGCAGGAACGGGCAATCGCAACCATCCGCACAGGAATGGAAGCACCGTCACGGATGCACCGGTTACTCCAAGGAGACGTCGGGAGCGGGAAGACATTCGTGGCCGCTGCGGCAGCTATGTTTGCTCTGGAGTCGAACTGCCGTGTCGCACTGCTCGCACCGACACAAATTCTCGCCGAGCAGCATTGGCGGACACTTCGTAGGTGGATGGAGCCCCTTGGCATCCAGATTGCGTTGCGCACGGCCAGCAGGTCAGAAGCTGTGGAGCCCAACGAACCCACCTTATTCGACACCCCTTCCCCGGGCCTTCACCCCCTGCCAGAAGGTCCCCAGATCGTCGTGGGAACGCATGCGTTATTGTATGGGAACGTCACGATCGAAAATCTTGGCCTGATCATCATCGACGAACAGCATAAATTTGGAGTTATGCAGCGCGCCAAACTTGCCACCGCGCATCCCCAAGCGGATATTCTCGTCCTCACCGCCACACCCATCCCCAGGACGCTTGCTCAGACTGCATACGGTGATCTGGAGGTGACGGTTCTCGATGAACTTCCTCCAGGGCGGGGGAAAATCATCACCGGGGTGCGTCCGGCGTCGAAATTGAAGGATGCGGCAAAGTTCATCCGGGCGCAGGTGGATGCCGGACGGCAGGCATTTATCGTCTACCCACTTATCGATGAATCAGAAATGGTAGCGGCGAAAGCCGCTCGCGAAGAATATGAAAAGTGG
>JBGSMR010000281.1:0-13596 GCA_041740065.1 Chthoniobacterales bacterium | reverse complement strand
TGCCCATTGGCTGTGCGGGCGTGCGTCTATTGCAAGCACCTTCGCGTGCAAACTCGTCGCAATGCGCTTCGATGCGCACCATTTTCGTGGCTGGAGAAAATCCAAGGCGACGAGTGATGCAGTTCTCGAGGAGTTCCATATTCGGATCTTCAAACTCGATGATCTTATCGCAGTCCACGCAAATTAGATGGTTGTGCGTGGGGTGGTCGACAAAATTTGGATCGTAGTATTTTACGTCCTTGCCGAGATCCAACTCCTGAAGAAGTCCACTTTCCACAAGCAGCGGGATGGTGCGATAGACGGTGGCACGGGAAACAGATGCGTCGATCCGTTTCGCCATATCAAGAAGTTCCTCCGCGTGAAAATGCTCCTTCGTTGTCAGTACCGCTTCAATGATCGCCTCCCTCTGCGCCGTACGACGCAGGCCTCGCTCAGCGATGAAGTCATAGATTGTTTCGCGAATCGAAGGTTCCACAAAAAAGGAGAGTATGGACTCCACGCTGCGAGTCAAGCCGCGGAAAGGGGAGGGGTGCCAGAGGACTACAGCAGAGAGAAGCAAGTTACCGTTGCTGCATTCCTGCCCTGGCGGGGTTCACCTGTTCGCAATCCATAGCCCCTGGCAATGCGAAGAATATCCATTGCACGCCGCGACACAACTCGATTTTCCAAAAACGAATCGATGCGCTCTTTTTTTACGATAGAAGGACACACGAAGTGAACTTGCGCGGTGGTGGTCACTTGAGGGGGAAGTGGAGCGGGTGAAGGGACTCGAACCCTCGACATCAACCTTGGCAAGGTTGCACTCTACCAACTGAGTTACACCCGCAGAGTTTTCGGAAGGTATCAGGAAGGGGCACTTCGTCAATAGAGAATTTGCTGACAAAAGTTTGTTCGTGTGTGGAAAATCTGCTTACTTCCGCACTATGCCAAGGTCGATTGTTTGCAGTTTTGTGCTCACGAGCTTGATCACCGCAACTTGCGCAGTCGGGAATGTTGCGTTTTTTTATGCGGTTGAAGATGACCTCGATGCATTAAAATCGCAAGCAGACACCACCGGTCGGACAGAAGTGGTAGGACGTAGTCGGATCAGTCAGTTCACTATTGGAGCGCATACCGTCTTCGCCGTAAAGATGGGCGCAGGCTGCGTCGAAACGGCGATTAATGCCCAGGCCTTACTTTCTACCCGCCGTTGTGACCTCGCGATTTCCGTGGGTCCGGTCGGTGCGCTCCATTCTGCGTTGAAGGTCGGAGACTGGGGACTGGTGCGGGAGGTTGTAGCGTATCAACGGGGATCGCAGACACCCGGCGGCTACCTATTAGCCAAGGGAACAACAACGACACTCCCCGAAGTCTCTGTTCTTTTGCAGCACTCGTCGGAGTCGCTTCGGAAGTTTGCTGTCGAAGACTTTTTCGTAGCCAGCGGGGAGATTTTTTCGGCGTCGGATATTTTTCGATCGGAATTGCACGCCGAGTTTTCCACGAACACGATCGACATGAACTTATGGGGTCTCCTTTCCGCGTGCGCCGATCATGAAGTTCCCTTGATTGCGTTGCGGATCGTCAGCGATCAAGCGGGAGATTCTGCTTCTGAACAGTTCGCGGAGTTCACCAAAAACTATCGTGGCGAAGGTGGAGATTTCATCGCAAAAATCATCCGCGAATTACCAAAAAATCCGGCCTCTCCGGAGAGCTACGATGCGCTTCAGAAGCTGCTCGATAACTGAACGAGTATCCCAGCTTCCTGTTGAATCAGTAAAACACGCGCTGGAGCGTGAGGCCGTCGGCGGGGGCGACGTGGGAGGACTTTTGGCCCTCGGGGTTGGTTAGCAGGCTGGCGATCCAGGATTCAGATTCTTTGCCCTGTGCGACGCGGACGGCCGAGGCTACGAGGATGCGGACCATTTTGTAAAGAAATCCCTCCCCGCGGATCGTGATCTTAATCGACGTGCCGGTTCGCCGGCAGGCGATCGATTGAATCGTCCGGGCGGTGTGGGCGATGCGTTTGCCTCGGTTAGCGGAAAACGGCCGGAAGTCGTGACGGCCCTCGAAGGCGGCGAGTGCCTGAGCGAGTCGTGTGTGATCCATCGGAACGGGGACATGCCATGCTCGCCGGTAGAGGTCGGGGCGGAGCACTGGGGTCGTGACGATGTGGTATTGGTAGGTTTTTCCGACCGCTGAAAACCGAGCGTGGAAATCGTCAGTCACGAATCGAGCCCGCAGCACGCGGATTTCCTGTGGCAGATTGGCATTGAATGCACGTACCCATGCCGCGGCGGGTAGGTGCTGGTCACCGGCATCAAAATGGGCGGATTGCCCGACGGCGTGAACCCCAGAATCTGTGCGACCGGCACCGTGAATAGTCACCTTGCGCTTGCAAATTTTTGAAGCTGCGGCCTCGACATGATCTTGCGCGCTGTTCCTGTGAGCCTGGCTCTGCCATCCCGCAAATGCGGCTCCATCGTAGGCGATGATTAATTGAATTCGGTTGCTCACTAAGGCGCGAAGGGATCCGGTTGACTATCCATCCAGCTTTGCAGGATGATTTGGGCAGCGGCCTGATCGATGATATTGCGTTGTTGTTTGGCATTGCGTCCGGCCTCATGCAGAGCGCGGGTGGCTGAGACGGTGGTCATGCGTTCATCCCAAGGGATGATTTCGCAGGACATGGCGGCTGCGAGGGCGTCGATGAATGCGCGGACTTTCTGAGCGGCGGGGCCGTGGGTGCCGTCCATATTTCTGGGCATCCCGACGATGATTTTCGAGACGGATTTTTCCGCAGCTAATGCGCGGATTCGGGGGATGGGTGCGGTTTGTTTTACGAAGATCGTTTCTAGGGGATGGGCCATGAAGTTCATTTCGTCGCTCACAGCGACGCCGATGCGAGCGTCGCCAAAATCAATTCCGAGGTATCGGGACATGGTTTGTATTCATTTGCGATTGAAAGTGACACAATTGCTTAGTAATTTGCAAAACGTATGAGCCTACTCCCACTTACCAAGTTCGGCGAAAATCTTCCAGTTACCGGCATTGTCGCGTTTTCGCAAGCGGCGATGGGTGTCGGAGTCGGGTTACTCATCGCGGATAAACTGGGAAAAGATGCCCGGCAGAAAACTGCTCTGGCGCTGATCGGGGCAGGTGCGGCAGTGGTGGTGCCTTTTGCTTTGGGACTCTACGACAGAATTGCCAACCGGCCCAGTTCGTCGCGTCGCATGAGGAAACAACTCGACTCGATCCGCGACGATACGGGATTTCCGGATTCCGACGAGATGCTGTAACGCCGGGTGCATAGCCGTCGATTGATCTTAGCTTCGCGCTCACCAAGGCGCAAAGAACTCCTTGAGTCCGCAGGACTCATGGCCGTAATCGCGCCATCTCACGCGGAAGAGCTGGAAGATCATCCCGAGTCTCCACGCCATCTGGCCGAGGCAAACGCTGCGATGAAAGCAATGGTGCTGGCAGCGCAGCACCCGGAGGATGTCGTCCTTGCGGCCGATACGATCGTGGTGCTCCACGGCGAAATTTTCGGAAAACCCGCATCGATCGAAGTCGCACGAAATATGCTCGCGCGGCTCTCCGGTCAGACGCACGAGGTGATCACTGCGGTGTGTATCTTGTGCAGTGCGCTGCCGCTGAGGATCCAATTTGAAGAAAGCACACGCGTTCGGTTTCGCCTGCTGTCTGACGAGGTCATTAATGACTACCTCCAGACCATAGACCCGCTCGACAAAGCGGGTGCCTATGCCGCGCAGGACGATGCCGGTCGCTTGATCGAGCACATCGAGGGATGCCTGAGCAATGTGATCGGACTTCCCATGGGCCGAACAAAAAATGCCCTGATCGAGAATTTTCCAGAGCTATTCCGATCCGCAGGAGCTGACGAATAACCCCGGCATTCTTGCCTGTCATGTGATGGTGGAGCCGATCGGGCCGATCCGTGACCGCGACTGCACGTATTACAAGGCCGGGTTCGACTCCAGTCTGCGCGGTTACCGCTCGACTAGGAAAAATCCAGCCGTCAGCAATGCATTTGCGATGAGCATCGCAATGATTGCCTTCACTACGGACTGGGTGGTTGCCTTGCCGACTCCCTCTGCTCCGCCGCGCACGCTGAGTCCGGTCTCGCAGGCAATGCCGATGATGAGCCAAGCAAAAACGACACTCTTGAGCATGCCACTCCACAGATCGACAAGATCCACGCTCTCAAGGATACGGATGATGTAGAGCTCCGTCCCCATTCCGAGAGCAAAATGGCAAACAGTCCAACCGCCGACGACCCCGATATAAATCCCGAACACGGTGATCACCGGAAGCATGATAAGCATCGCGATGAAACGCGGCACAACCAGATAGCGAACGGGATTGATCGCCATCGCTTCGAGGGCCTCAATTTCTTCGGACACTTTCATAGTGCCGATTTCGGCGGTTACCGCTGATCCGCTCCGTCCGATGACAACGACGCCCACGAGGAGGGGGCCTAATTCGCGCAGCAGCGACATCCCGATGAGCTGCGGCACGAGGTCCGTGGCACCCATGCGCACCAGTTCACCACCAGCTTGCATGGCAAGCGTGAGTCCAATGCTGAACGACGTGAGGGCCGTCATAGGAATTGCCTGCACACCGATTCGAACCATTTGTTGAATCACAGCAGAAAGTCTCACGGGTTTTCCACGAAACGGAGCGACGAAGATCCAGTAGGCGACCTGCCCATTTAGCAGGAAAAATGCACGTAGTGCGCCGATCACAACGGAGGGACTTTGAAGATCACTGAGCGCGGCGAACTGCCGCAATCGCGGATTCTTTGTCCGGCTGGATAGCAAAAAGCTCATTGAGGCGCACCAACTCGAAGACCATTTTTACCTTCGGCTGCAATCCATGCAAAGCCAACTTGCCGTCATGGGCCTTTGCCTCGCGCACATATTCCACCAGCGTCGCAAGACCTGAGGAATCGATGTAGGCTACACCTGAAAAATCAATCACCAGTGCCGGCGTCCCTCGCTCAGCGATCTCATGCAACCGCACGCGCAACTCCGGCGAGGCGTGCAGGTCGATCTCCCCGCTCAAGCGCAAGTCCACAACACCATTTTCCTCAGTCTCAGTAATCTCCATGACCTCCATTCAATAGCGACGTGCTCCGGCGGAGGAAAGAGGATTTGGTGGATGTAATCGCCGTCGATTGAATCACCCTGGACGATAGCGGACCCTGAGTGGTCACTCCGTATGCGCCCCGATGCGCCCCATCGCTGCTTCCTTGACATGCTGCACGACCAGCTATGTGATAGAAGAACCCCTCCCATGACTACTTAATAACTTTGACATTCTCTTCAATTTTTCGTCGGCAGAACGGTGGCGCCTCCCCGGATAACTCGGATCGTCAACCCACGGGACACACTCGCCGCGGGACCTCTGTTGAGCCGGAAGAAAAATCGCCCATGCGAAGCGAGTTGTTCAGCGTCGAGCAACTGACACGTCACGCGAGATCCATCGCTGCGCACCACCGTCTCGGTACCACGCATCGAGCAAATCCGCTCCTGGAGCGCTTGGGTGCGAACGAGGAGATCCTGCGAGAATTTAACCGGTCGACTCTCGACGTGCCATCCAATCGGCACATCACTCCAGCCTCCGAATGGTTGTTGGATAATTTTTACCTCATCGAAGAACAAATTCAGATGGCAAGAAGGCACTTGCCGCGTGCCTACAGCCGGGAGCTTCCCTGCCTGATCAGTGCGATTTCTCCCGGATTGCCACGCGTGTACGACATTGTGATCGAGTTACTGTCCCACACCGATGCCCAGTTGGACGCTGAGTCAATGATCGCATTCATCCAGTCCTATCAAACGGTGGAAGCGCTTGATCTGGGAGAACTTTGGGCTGTGCCCATCATGTTGCGGCTGGGATTGATCGAAAATTTGCAGCGTATTGCCACCCGGTTGCTCGCCGCGCGCGCGGATCGCAATCACGCTGACGAATGGGTGACCCGTCTGCAACAGATGGCGGAAACAAACCCGCCACACCTTGTCGTGGTGGTTGCAGAGATGGCCAAATCGGATCCGCCGGTCTCCAGTGCGTTTGTCGCACAGTTCACCGAGCGGCTGTCGCGGCATAGCCCCGTGCTTCACCTCGCCCGGACATGGCTGGAGCAGCACCTGGCGGCTCATGGATTGTCGATCGACCAATTGGTGCATCAGGAGAATCAAAGCCAAGCAGCAAATCAAATTTCCGTAAGTCACAGCATCAGCAGCCTGCGTCAGCTAACCGTCATTGACTGGAAAGAATTTGTGGAGTCGCTCAGCCAGGTTGAGACGACTCTGCGAATGGACCCGGCGGGAGTTTATCGGAGAATGGATTTTGCCACGAGGGACAATTGCCGCCATTCGGTCGAGTCCCTGGCGCGGCATGGGAAATTAAGCGAACCCGAGGTGGCACGCCATGCGGTGGAACTCGCGGCGGCCAACGCGCGAAATTCAGGAAGTGGAGACCGTAAGTCCCACGTCGGCTATTACCTCTTGGACAAGGGCCTGGGACAGATTGCCCATCTGGCCGGAACGCGCTGGCCGTTGCGCGTGGCAATGCAGAGGGGGATCAAGAAGTTCCCGTTGTCTATTTACGTCGGCGGAATTGCCGTCCTGACGCTCTTATTCGGAGCATGTTTCGTCCAGCTTGCTTTGACCCTCGGCGCTCGGGGAGAAATCGTCGTCTTTTTGACGATCCCATTTCTCGTTTGTGCCAGTCAATTAGCGGTGGCGCTTATGAACTGGATTGCAACGTTGCTTATCACACCGCTTGCGCTCCCACGATTAGACTTTTCCCGTGCCATCTCTGCGGGGAACCGAACCATCGTGGTTGTCCCCACGCTCATTTCCAGCCCGAAGGATGCGCAGAGTCTTATCGAGTCGTTGGAGCTTCATTACTTGTCCAATAGAGATCCGCTGTTGCATTTCGCGCTACTTACAGATTTTGCTGATTCATCGGAGGAGACACTGCCAGACGATAGTGCAATACTCGCACTTGCGGGAGCCGGAATCGAAGCGCTGAACGACAAATACGCACCCGACGAAAAGAGCTTGTTCTTTTTGTTCCATCGTTCCCGGCGATGGAACCCCGCAGAGGGTCGGTGGATGGGCTTCGAGCGCAAGCGGGGGAAACTTGCAGAGTTCAACGCGTTCCTCCGCGGCGGCTCACTCGACTGCTTTTCCCACATTGTTGGCGCGACGGGTATCCTTTCCACGGTCAAGTACGTCATCACGCTCGACACCGACACGCAGCTCCCACGCGACGTCGCAAACCGCCTGATCGCAACGATGGCGCATCCCCTGAACCGCCCAGAGTTTGATTCTGTCACGGAGACGGTGCGAGAAGGATACGGCATTTTACAGCCGCGTGTCGGCGTGAGCTTGCCGAGTGCGCGGCGCTCTATTTTTGTCCGCCTGTTTGGCGGCAATGCCGGTATTGACCCCTATACTCGCGAAGTATCAGACGTCTATCAGGACGTCTTTGGCGAGGGGTCATTTATCGGCAAAGGGATCTACGACGTGGATGCCTTCGAACGCTCGATGCTCGGACGCCTGCCGAAAAACTCGGTCCTCAGTCACGACCTGCTCGAAGCCTGCCACGCCCGATCCGGGCTTGTGAGTGATATCGAACTTTACGAGGAATTCCCGTCGCGTTTCAACGTCGATGCCGCGCGGCGTCACCGCTGGATTCGCGGCGATTGGCAACTCGCTCAATGGCTGCTGCCGCGCGTTCCCGGATCAAACTCCCCGCGGATCCCTAATCCACTCTCACGGCTCTCCCAATGGAAGATCCTGGATAACCTGCGGAGAAGCATCGTCTCGCCCGCAATGTTACTTTTGATTCTGGCATTGTGGATGATTTTCCCCTCGGGCGGCAGCGTGGGGATTCTCGTGGCCCTCATCATTCTCGGACTTCCGGGCGTCTTAACGGCAACACGGAGTATTTTTTCGAAGCCGGAACATCTGCCATGGATATTGCATATGCGCACGGAATCCGCTGCTTGCGCCCGCTTGGCAGGGCAGGTTTTTCTCACGTTAACATTTTTGCCATATGAGGCATTCATGAACCTCGACGCCATTGTTCGAACGTTGGTGCGTCTGCTCATCACACGCAAACGATTGCTCGAATGGCGAACCTCTGGAGATTCCGAAAAAACAAAATCCACGGCACTGAGCGGATCTTTTTTGAGCATGTGGTCAGCGCCCTTGATTGCGATAATGGCGGGTGTTGCGATTGTAATGATACAACCCGGACAGTTGCCGTGGGTGTTGCCGGTGCTGACCCTCTGGACCACTTCGCCATGGATCGCTTGGTGGATCAGCCGGCCACTCGCCTCAAGCGCTCCCGATCTCACCTCGGAACAATTGGCATTCCTGAGACGGCTTGCGCGAAAAACCTGGTACTTTTTTGAAACTTTTGTGACTGCGGAGGAAAACTGGCTGCCCCCGGACAATTTCCAGGAGTCGCCGACGCCAAAGATCGCGAACCGCACCTCGCCAACTAATATGGGGCTGGCACTTCTTGCAAATCTGTCTGCACGGGATTTTGGATACCTCACGACTGATGGCTTGATCGTGCGCACCCGCAATGCCTTCGCAACGATGCATGCAATGGAGCGTGATCGGGGACACTTTTACAATTGGTACGACACCCTGACACTCCAACCGCTCTCACCAATTTATATTTCCAGCGTCGATAGCGGGAATCTGGCAGGGCACCTTTTGACGCTGGCATCGGGATTGCGCGAGGTGGCAGATGAGCCGATTTGTTCACCCACCGTCTTTGTCGGGTTGCAGGACACCGCGGGTATCCTCCGCGAGGTCGCCGGAGATTCTATCGTGCTGTCAACGCTCGACAAGCACTTGAGTCAGGTGCCAGCCACGCTGGAAGGAATGTACGAACTACTGGTGCAGGCTACCGCGATTGCTCATCAGATCGTCCTGCCATCGGGAGGTGACGAAAACGAGGGCGCGGGCTGGAGGCAGCGTTTAGTTGACTGTTGCGAGCAGCATCTGGAAGAACTGCAGCTTCTGGCTCCATGGTTAGCATTGCAGAAATCCCCATCCCATGCGCCGTTAGCTGAGAGCCATCGAATTCCGACGCTGCGCGAAATCGCAGCAATTGACGATGAGAGTCGTATGCGCGGAGGAAAGGAATACTCCGGGTCCAGGATCGCAGCACTGGAGTCTTTAGCCGCTCAAGCAGACGCCATGGCGGCAATGGATTTTACGTTTCTCTACGATCACTCGAGAGATCTATTCAGCACGGGATTCAATGTCACCGATCACCGATCTGATTCCGGATACTACGACTTGCTGGCGTCGGAAGCTCGTCTTTGCAGCTATGTGGCAATTGCGCTGGGGCAGGTCCCGCAGGAGCATTGGTTTTCCATGGGTCGCCTCCTTGTCTCCACGCACTCAGATCCCATTTTGGTTTCATGGAGTGGCTCGATGTTTGAATATTTGATGCCGCTTTTGGTGATGCCGAATTATGACAATTCGTTATTAGACCATAGCTGTCGTATGTCCGTGCAATCACAGATCAACTACGGCCGGGCGCGGGGAGTGCCATGTGGAATCTCGGAATCTGGCTACAACCGCACCGATGTGCATATGAATTACCAATATCGGGCATTTGGAGTGCCTGGGCTTGGACTGAAGCGCGGCTTGGCTGAGGACCTCGTGATTGCACCATATGCCACGGTGATGGCGCTCATGCTTGCTCCACGCGAAGCATACGACAATCTGGTTCGCCTCAAGGAGGAGGGCCGGGAGGGCAAGTTCGGTTACTACGAGGCGGTCGACTATACGCCATCCCGTCTTCCACCCGATGAATCAAGCGCAACGATCGAATCCTACATGGCACACCATCAAGGCATGAGTCTTCTTTCGTTGCTGAGCCTGCTGCGTGGTCAGCCGATGCAGCGGCGGTTCCTCGCCTGCCCGCAGCTGAAGGCGGCGGATTTATTACTTCAGGAACGGGTTCCAAAAACTGCTGCGAGTGTGTTCACTGAGGATCTCAGGATGGAGGATTCCCGCCTGCTTCTCGGCACAGGAGAGTCGATTTTGCGAGTCTTCACCAATCCCACACCTCCGACACCAGAGGTTCATCTCCTTTCAAACGGACGCTACCACTTAGCTATCAGCAGTGCGGGTGCAGGGTATAGTCGCTGGCGGGATCTGGCGGTCACCCGCTGGCGGGAAGATGGGACTCGCGATTGCTGGGGAAATTTCGTTTATTTGCGTGATGCCGTGACGGGAGATTTCTGGTCGAGCGCATTCCAACCGAGTCGCCAAACCACCAAGGGATACGAGGCTATTTTCACCCAATCTCGGGCTGAATTCCGTCAGCGACACAAGGAAATAGAAACCCATACCGAAATATGCGTCTCGCCTGAGGACGATGTGGAAGTAAGACGCATCACCGTCACCAACCGCGGCAACCGAACACGAACGATCGAGCTGACAAGCTACGCGGAAGTGGTCTTGGCACCACCGGCCGAGGAAGCCGCGCATCCGGCATTCAGCAACCTTTTCGTCCAAACCGAATTTGCGAAAGATTCCTCAGCAGTTCTTTGCACGCGCCGCAGCCGATCCCAAGACGAGCACCCGCCATGGTTGTTGCATCTCATGGTTGGTCAAGGGGGAGAACAAGGGAGTATTTCCTGCGAAACGGATCGATCTAAGTTTGTAGGACGGGGAGGTGATTTATCCCATCCTGCCGCCATGCAGAGTGTCTCGCCTTTATCCAATACGGTGGGTTCTGTGCTGGATCCTGAAATCTCCCTGCGTCGGTGCGTCACGCTCGCACCAAAAGAATGCGCCGTCATAAATTTTGTGCTGGGTGTGTGCGAAACCCGCGAAGCGGCACTCGCATTGGTGGAACAATACCAGAGTCCACGCAGAGTGGAACGCGCGTTCGATCTGGCGTGGACGCATAGCCAAGTCACTCTGCATCACGTCAATATTACAGAATTGGAAGCCCAGCTTTACAGCCGCCTAGCAAGCGCATTGATCTATTCAGATCCTGCGCGACGGGCCGCTTCCTGGGTGCTTCGAAATAATCGTCGCGGCCAGACTGGCCTTTGGAGTTATGGTATCTCAGGAGACTCGCCCATCGTCATTCTCCGCATCAGTGATAGTGATAAAATTGAAATCGCACGGCAGCTGGTTCGTGCCCATTCCTACTGGCGGATGAAAGGCCTGACCGTCGAACTCGTGATCTTGAACGAGGATGTTTCGGTCTACCGTCAGACCCTCCATGACGAGATCACAGGATTTATCTCATCGGGTGTAGAGGCACATATGCTCGACCAACGGGGAGGAATTTTCATCCGCCGGTTAGACCAGATTCCTCACGAGGATTTAGTATTGCTGCAGGCAACGGCGAGAATCGTGCTGGATGATGAAAAAGGCACCTTAGCTCAGCAAATGGGACAACGCAGTGTCTTGGACACCGTGGTTCCGGTCCTTCTACCATCGCGATCTCCGGTCGCGGATCAATCGGATTCTTCGCACCGATCCGACTTGATTTTTAACAATGGTCTCGGGGGATTCACGCGGGACGGTCACGAATATGTCATTACTCTCCAGCCGGGCCAGATGACTCCAGCCCCCTGGGTCAATGTTCTGGCGAGCCCATACTTCGGGACGGTCGTCTCAGAGGCAGGCGCTGCTTACACATGGGTGGAAAACTCGCATGAATTTCGTCTGACCCCGTGGAGCAATGACCCTGTGCAAGACACCACCGGAGAGGCATTCTACATCCGTGATGAACACACAGGAGAATTTTGGTCACCCTCCCCATTGCCTGCGCGCGGAGAAACTCCCTACGTGATCCGCCATGGTTTCGGATACACCGTTTTTGAGCATGTGGAGCATGGGATCGCGTCCGAATTATGGATTTATGTGGCGATTGATGCGCCGATAAAGTTTGCAGTCCTCAAAGTGCGCAACGTTTCTGGTCGCGCTCGCCGGATCTCTCTCACCGGCTATTGGGAATGGGTGCTTGGAGATCTTCGGCAAAAAAACATGATGCACGTGCAGACCGAGGTGGATCTGAAAACAGGCGCTTTGTTGGCACGAAATTCCTACAATAACGACTTCCTCGGACGCATCGCATTTCTTGATGTGAATGATGAAAGCCGCACACTGACCGCAGATCGCAAGGAGTTCATCGGGCGGAACGGCAGCTTGGCTAAACCTGCAAGTCTCGGAAACACGAGACTCTCCGGAAATACCGGCGCCGGACTAGATCCTTGCGGTGCGATCCAAGTGACCTTTGATCTCCACGATGGCCAAGAACGGGAAACCACGTTCCGGCTTGGTGTCGGTCGTGACTCAAAAGACGTCAGCGTCCTCATCCAACGATTCCGCGCTCCAGACGCAAGCCGCGTGGCGCTTGACGCCGTGTGGGACTATTGGAACCGGACACTCGGTGCGGTAAGCGTCAGCACACCTGACCCTGCGGTCAACGTCATGGCGAACGGATGGCTGCTTTATCAAACCATCAGTTGCAGATTGTGGGGTCGAAGCGGCTTTTACCAATCTGGCGGCGCATACGGATTCCGCGATCAATTGCAGGACGTCATGGCACTCATTCATGCCGACCCGGCCCTTACTCGTGCACACATCCTTCTCGCTGCTTCGCATCAGTTCCAAGAGGGAGATGTACAACACTGGTGGCACCCTCCCGCTGGCAACGGCGTGCGCACGCATTTTTCAGATGACTATCTCTGGCTGCCCTACGTCACGTGCCGATACGTCACGTGCACCGCTGACTATGGCGTGCTGGATGAAAAAGTTCCCTTCCTCGAAGGTCGCCTGCTCAAACCCGAAGAGGAAGCCTACTACGACTTGCCGCATCGCTCGGAAGAATCTGCCACCCTTTATGATCACTGCGCGCGAGCAATCAAACGCGGATGGAACTTTGGTGCCCATGGGCTGCCGTTAATCGGCTGCGGAGATTGGAACGATGGGATGAACAAAGTTGGCAGCGAGGGGCGTGGCGAGAGTGTCTGGCTGGCATTCTTCCTTTACGACGTGCTCACGAAATTTGCGAAACTGGCCGCGACCCGCAATGACACAAACTTTTCAACAAGCTGCCTCGCGGAAGCCGAAATCCTGAAACAAAATATCGAGAAACACGCCTGGGATGGAAAGTGGTATCGGCGTGCGTATTTTGACAATGGAGATCCCCTTGGATCAGCAATCAGTCCAGAGTGCCAGATCGACTCTCTCCCGCAAAGCTGGTCGGTAATCAGTGGAGCGGGCACCCCTGCGCGCTCCAAAGAAGCCATGCAATCAGCCGATGAACGGCTCGTACGCCGCGACGCTGGATTGATCCAGCTTTTCGACCCACCGTTCGATAAATCGACAATGAACCCTGGATACATCAAAGGTTACATTCCCGGCGTGCGTGAGAACGGCGGCCAATACACCCATGGGGCGATCTGGATGGCCATGGCATTCGCCAAGATGGGCGACATCGAACGCGCGTGGGAGCTTTTTAATTTGCTGAGTCCAATCAATCATGGAACCACTCCCGAGAAAATTGCTACCTACAAAGTCGAGCCGTATGTCGCGG
>JBGSMR010000254.1:0-5012 GCA_041740065.1 Chthoniobacterales bacterium | reverse complement strand
CGCGGCCTGTCGGACCAATGGGAGAATCTTTTGTAGATCACCATCCACCATGTAGCCGCCCGCTTTAGCATTTGACTGAAAAACCAAGGGCTCAATCATGAGAGGCATTCCATATCGGTCACAGTCGGGTTTAATTCGGAGGATGTTCTGGATGCACTGGTCAGATACTTCCGGTTGATCAGGAATCGAGAACAGATTGACGACGACGCACGTCGCATCCAGTCGGAGCGCTTGCTCGACGGGGTTCTCAATCATTCGGCTGAAAAGCGTCCGGGGCAGCTCCTTGCCGTAAACATTCGCCACGTCGGTGCGCAGCACCAAGGAAGGCTTCTCTCGTCCAGGAATCGCCTGGAGGACAGGGGCCTGGCCGATCGTGAGCTGAATCGCATCGGGTGCAGCCTCGATCAATGTTTTGATTGCAGCCTCGATATTCTCAATGCCGGCAAGGAAACCGAATTCATTAAAAAATCCGTGATCGATGGCCACGTCGAAACAACGGTTTGACTTGGAATTGAAGAGGCGATTTAGGCGTGCAATTTTCATGATTGGGAATGATCAAATGCGATTACTTCAATCATGTCAAGGAATTCGATTTTTGAAGGAGGGGGTGATCCACGTTATTTAAAGGGCGGCTGAATAGAGAAAAGTATGATCGACGGCCACGGGCAGGATATGACCTGCCGTGGACTTAAGGAGAACCCCGCCGGGTTGTCGGGTGATAGATTGCACTCGCTCGAATCCCTGCGGCAGCTCTGCAATACCCATGATGTAATTCACATTCAGGGGGGAGTGCCGCTTCAATTTTATTGCGGTAGGGTAGCCAAGTTCGCTGAGCGGATTGGGCCTCGTAGATTCCGTAAGTCCCTGCGCAAAGTAACTCGTGACATCTTCAATGCCCATCACGCTGCGATGCCGCCCGTCCCATGGCGCGTAATGACGCCCACCATTGGAGATCCAGAAAATAGTGCTTCGCAGGACCCGCGGATCCTTGAGCGAAAACCACACGTAGCGCTCCTCAGGAAAGCAAACCGCCGTCCATGCGAAATCGGGCTGACTTTCATGAACGAGCTGTACGATATCCTCAAATCCGGCTCGCGCGGGATATCGCGTGAGATCAGCAGGCTCATTATGGATGCAGGGAACGCGATCGAGACGACGAAAAGACGCACCTGCTTTCAGTGAATGATATCCGCCAAGCTCTGGCGATTCGAAAGCCGGAGCCACTGCACCGTGAAGCAGACGGCTCGTGGAGATGTGCCCCGATCCTTCCTTCGACGGAAACTTGAGCATCGCATGGTGGCCAAGGCACATCGGACCGCTTAGTCCCTCGAGGGAGTGCCGACAATAGAGGTTTGTTTCATCGGCACGCAGTTGAATCCATTTGTCAATCGTTCCCTCGCGAACGTTTGTCTTCAATTTCAGATGGAGCGTGGTGCGGTCCTCGGCGCGATTCCGTGTGACGAAAGTCCAGTCGCAGCTCGCTGACTCTCCGTGGAGCGGATGAATTTCACCCCGGTATGAGGTTTCATTGCCGCCAAACGGTGCGCAGAAAAAATCTCCTCGCAACGCGCTCAACAAGGGCGGGGTGTCGGTCGGAAGAGACTCCTCTGCCCAAGGAGCAATCGAGAACGGCGAAACAGTCCGATCCCCCAGTTGGAAATTCACTGGCGCGAGTTGACCGCCAAGTCGGGTGATGGCGGCATCTATCCGATTCGAGGAGAACTTCCAGGATGGCTGACCGAATATACGAGTCGTCTTCATAGGATTGGAGGGATCGATGGCAATGGGACCATCACCAGAAACTCAATATTAAAAAAAATCAAAAAGTCAAACTCCAGTGACGCAGAGTCCCTTCGAACGGTCAAAAGGTTGGGATCCTACCGAATCCGGTCCGTCAGTTTCTCGACGCTTGCAGGTCGATTCATTCCGGCTGAAACTTGTCGGTTAAGCAGCCAAGTGATTGAGCGTCCCCATCTGGCGTTAGGAGTCGTCGGGTTTTCGGATGGCGGGTAGGATCGTGATGGCCCAAAGGGATACTCCTAAGATCCAGACCAACGCGGCGTAGGCGTAGTGATTAAAGCGAAGGTCGGGTAACCAATCCGCGCTGACTCGGGTGAACATCGCAAGGGGAAGGGTGGTCGAGAGGAGGATGATCGGCCAAAGGGAAACTTGAAATTTCTCCGACTGGCCGCTGTGACCGTAAATCACCCTGCTCGCTACAACGAAAATGAGAAGACTGAACCCGGTGATAAAGACGACATGGAGGAATGTGAGGGCATGATTGGGAAAGGTGGCCATCAGCCCATAGCCAAGAGGGAGAGATGCCAGCGCGATCTTCAGACCGAGAGCTAGCGAGCCGGGCGTGGATTGGGTTTTATGGACTGGGAGTTCCCGGTAAAAATAGAGCAAGATGGCGGCGGCTCGAAGCGCGTAAGCAGGCCGGAGAATTCCAGTCGCTTCAAGAACAAAGCTAGTCACGATAAGGAGGGTGCAAAGCGCTGCAAACGCTGCTCGTCTTTTCCATTCCCGCGAAAATTGAAGCGACTCGGGTAGGCTCTGGCGGTTGGGAAGATTAAAAAAACGTGGAAGCAGAAACGCCCCAACGCTTAAAACCGGCAAAAGAACAAAACCTTGATAGAGCAGGATGCGCCCCAGCGAGTAAACCCAGGCGGAGGTGGTGAGCCCGGGCATTTGTCCGAGGATTTGAAGGCTGACCCCGAGCAGGCCACTGACCATTCCGCAACCGACAAGAATAAATGCGGGAGGTGGATTGTCCCTTCGGACGCGGATGCGGCGAAGCAGGGCGCCACCGAAAAAGACTAGGACAACAAGAAAGATCCCATCGCCAGCAAGTTGGAGACCGATGAGATGGAGCGCGACAACGCAGGGAAATAGTGCCGCAAAGAGAAGGCTCTCCCTCAGCGTGAAGCGTGGCGTGTCGAGGAGGCGGGGAAGGGCTGTGCCGAGGAAGCCAACGATGAAAGTAGCCACAAAACCTTCGATCATGATTCGGGCATGCATGAAGCCGGGGTAAGCCGGAAAGAGTCGCCAGACAAAAAGTGGCCAGAGAGCAATGCCAATGACCCCGAGCAGCGTGCCCAGTGGAAAAAGGAGCCGGAAGGGTTCGCCTGCTGCCACTAAGCTCCAATAGTTTAGTTTCGCGCGGTCGGCGGAATTTGGGGTGAGCCGCGAGGTCATAAAACTTTGATTCGGGAAGAAGGAGCGAGGGGAAGTTCAGATGTCCGCGCTCGGTCGGTCCTGTCGTAGCGCGATTCGGCGACGATCGAGCCACTGCTGGGGGTGCGTGTTAACGGTGATGGTTCTAAGACTCACCGATATTGAGAAGTTCGTTCCGAAAGACTCCCAGATGCGTATTTTCCAAAAAGTAGCGGTTGGTTTCGAGCACCTTCATAAGCGTATCATGCAAGGGACAAGGATCGCCTTTGCCACACCAGTGGTGTCCAAAAGGACAAACCGAGGGAGGATTGGTTTGTTCAAAGATCGAAGCAATTGCAAGCAGGGAGATGCCCTCTGGCGGTTGCGCCAGTGTATACCCGCCGCCGGGACCTGGTTGCCCCCGAACGAGGCCGGCCGATGCGAGTTGGGTAAGTAATTTGGCGGTGAGTACTTGAGAAATCTTCCGGGAGGTTGCGATTTCCCGCGATCCTGCCCGATGCTCAGGATCGGCAGCGAGGTAACTCATTATGGCAATGGCATTAGCCGCGGTCTTTCCGTAAATAAACATGCTGTTAGATTCGCTCACCCTCGCGGTCGGGCAAGCAGGAAACGTCTGGTGTCTCCGGGGGAGCCAGACCAGGAAAGAGGAATTTCTTCATCCCTTGGTTGCTGCCAGTCGCTGACCCGCGGGAAATAGTACCGTGTTCTCTAAATGGATATGACGCTGCATGTCGTCGTCCAGATCCGCTAATCCGGCAAAAAGCGCGCGGTAGGTGTTGCAGGCATCGGATGGGGGTTGGTAGGCATGCGTTAGATCTCGTAAGCGTGCTAATGCTCGGCCCGTGGATTCATGCTCATGAATCAGGCTGTCCAGCGGCGCATCCAGTGAGCCCACGCCAGCCTCGCCCCGGCTCATTGCTGCAATGGCGGGGAAAATCACCCTTTCTTCTTTCTGCATGTGCTCAACCATCTTTTCGGACAGCCCAGAAAAGACCTCAAAAACCTCTACCAATGAAGGTGTGTGTGACCCATGCACTCGCGCCACCCGCTGCGACATCGCATGGATTCGCGGCAACTCCTGCTTAAGAAAACCGTGATGGACTTCTTCGATGTAGGCCGCCAGGTCATGAGGAGGAAGCTGGGCCGGATGCTTCGCAGATGCCGCCGGCGCTATTGCCTCTGCTTCGAGTTGTTCAACCACGCTCGCCAATGCCACACCTTTTCTGACGCACGCAGCTTCAAGAGGGAGTCCTCCCTGACAGCAAAAATCAATAGAGAAGGACTGAAAAACGCGGGAGCGCCCTGGTCGCTCCGCGACCAATTCTCCGACAGTCCGTTGATGGAGCGGAGTTCCGGCAGGCGTAATGACGTTGGTATGATGCGACATAAAAACAATTTAAACGGACTTTCCGTTAAATAAATAAAAAAAGAACAATAATTCTTAAATACTGCTTTGCGCACTGTGTTTTGATCGGCAAGCGGGTTCTTTTTGCCGTGGAAGGCAAAGACAAACTGGTCTGGGCCACATTTGCCAAAGCCCTGAAAAAACACCGCGGGCGGGCGCAGGCCACCACCGGACTGTTGATCGACATGACTGTGGCCCACATCGCCGGAGGAAAAGAAAACATCGGTGCACAAACACAAAACTTTACTACCGCCTTCAATACCGAGGGGTGGAAAAAAAGAAGCTCATTGCTTGGTGCCGTTGGGTTCAACGGTTGGCAAAAAGACATGCCAGCCTGCTTTTCACACCCATGCTCAAGTGCGCGAAAATCATCGAGTCTCGCTTGGAACGATCCTGCCCAATTGGGAGGACAAAACTACCAACGCCTTCC
>JBGSMR010000192.1:0-3685 GCA_041740065.1 Chthoniobacterales bacterium | reverse complement strand
GGCGGCGACTGCCCCGACATTGACACAACTGTGCTGCGTGACGTGGAGGCTCGTTTATCCAAGGCCGATGCAGTCGTCGCGCCAGCGTCCGACGGAGGATATGTCCTTTTAGCTCTCAAAGCCGAGCATCCAGAACTTTTCGAAGACATCGCTTGGAGCACCGAGGCAGTGCTGACGCAAACCCTGGCGTCAGCGCATGCGTGCAGTTTGTCCGTCTCTCTTACGGAAGCATTTCAGGACATTGATGACCTCAAAGGCTTGATGAATTCTCTTGCCAGGCCAACAGACTCCCGGCAGGTGGAGTCGATAAATCCGCCGATTGACTGGGAGAGACTTTCCCTCATTGCGATAGAGGGTTTTAAATTGAAAGGCGAGAACCGGCAGGAACGCCTGCGGGAGAATACATGGGGCCTAAAATGAACAATCTACGAATCGCGCAAAGTTCAAATCACATTTCAGCCGTTTCTGATCCACGAACCCGATTACTCCCCTCACCCTTCAAATAAGGTTTCGCAAAAGGACCACTTAAAGGAATCATTAGTATCAGGGCGAGCGGGATGGCGCCAATATCCTGGTGCGGGCAGACTCGAGTTTTTCGCGTGAGCTGATCATGGCATGGTGCGAGGAGCAGAAGGAGGTCTATTGTCTCATCGGGATGGCTCGCAATGCCCGATCGGACCAAATCGTGACACCGGCCATGCGGGCTCAAGAGCGTCATTGTCTCACAGGCGTGGCTTGCCGCTAGTATATGGAGTTGAGAGCGCTCCGCCGCTCCCAGGTAACCGGACCAAAACTAAAATCAAAATCAGACCTCAAACACAAAACTTCGGATAGGTCCGGTTTTGCGGCATTTGGTTCTCTCGATGCCAGCTCGATCTGGCTTTGCGGAAGAATCATTCCACTGAAAATAGCGAAGAACCATGAATACAAAGCCGTGATGCAACATCTATGTCCTGCCATGCAGAGATCGCACTTCCTTCCCAAGATCCCCGCCACATCGATCACATCACCACTTCAAGAATAAAACAGCAAGCAACTGAAGCTGTCGTTTTGAATAAGATCCAGCCGTGGCATCCACCACTTTCAAATCGGCAGAATTCCGGTAGTTTTATTTATTTGCCCGCACACAACTTCAGGTTGGTTCATCCGATAGACCAACCCGCCGCGCGGGTAGCGGATTGCATCAAACCCAGTGCCGCTAGCTTTGCATGAGCCACAATCACCGAGACACCGCCTATGACTCCCAAGCAGTCATCGACCCATACGTGCAGGAACTCAGTGCGTCCCCCCCTCCCAGAGCACACCGTCGGCCCAATCCTGTCCACACGCGCCCCCGGATTGATTCTCCGCGATGAACACCTCCTCACCCTCCGGCGTCAGCAGCGGGAGATAGAACTTGCTGATGCTGCGGGTGGAACTGGGCACGTAGTGGCAGATGAAGGAACGACGGAACCGATCCTTGGACCGGTTCGGGCCGGAGCCGTGGATCGAGCTGCCGTTGAAAAACAACGTGTCGCCCGCTTTCATCACACAAGGCACCGCTTTCTTACCCTTGGGCGTCGGCACGAAGTGGATGGTGAAAGACTCCTCGGGATTGGCCATTTGCGGGCAGGCCACATCCTCGTCCGCAGTGTCGCCCACAAGATACATCCCACCGTTCCCGGGATCGGCGTCGTCGATCGCCGTCCACGCTGCAACACAGGTGCTTGGCTCCACCATGAGATAGAAATTATCTTGATGCATCGCCTGGCCACGGGCGCCCGGGGGCTTGAAATAGAATATGCTCTGAGCGGCGAAGACATCATCCTGCATGAGTTCGCGCAGGCAGGTGAGAACTCCAGGATGGATCAAATGCTTGCGTGACACCGGATCGAAGCGGTGCGGGTGATGGACTCGCGGCAGCTCCTTCAGCGGGTCGCCACCGGACTCCGCGACAGGAACGGGATCGAAGTGGCCGGGGATCGGGCCACCTTTCCCGATTCGGTCGAACGCAACCTTAATCTCTTCGACTTCAAAGGCCGAAAACAGGCCCCGCGCGACGGCGTAACCGTGCTGGTCGAACGAACGTTTCATTTCCACCAGATCCACTGTGGGCGGAAGCTGGCTGGGGCGGGTAGATAGGGCGATCATTGGAGAAATCCTACACCACCGAGGCGAAATGAAAATGGACGAAGAACGCCATATAATGGATTATCCTATCAAACATGAAGCCAAAACGCAAAACTCAGGGATTCCCGGGGCAAGTCTTGCACTTTTGCGCGCCGGCGTTGCAGGAGCAGATCTTCCGTAATCCGTTGTGTGCGGGACTCCACGCGATTCATCTCGGCCGCTTCCCCTGTGCGCAGCATCACTATGTTTCGCGACCAGAGGGAATTGCGGATTCGATTTTGATCTACTGCGATGCGGGGCGTGGTTGGTTTGAAATCGATGGAAAACGACAAACGCTCGGACCCCGGCAGGCGCTTCTCATTCCAAGTGGAAAACCGCACCTCTACGGAGCGGAAGTCGATGATCCCTGGACGATTTATTGGGTGCATTTCGGGGGCACGGTAGCCGCGACCTACCATGTCCTTCTGCCGAAGAACGAATACGTAGTTCCGGTCGCCCGGTCTTCTTCCGAGGAACTCAAGCGGATATTCGAAAAGGCATTCCGGACGATCTCTTCGGGATGGAATATTCGGACTATGATGCTGGTGTCGCACATCCTGCGCTATGAACTCGGACTGATTTTCTTTGATGGGCCGAAGCTCTGGGGTGCAGCGTCCCGCGTGATTGTCCACGATCTGTCTGCCAGCCTACAATTCATGCGCGAGCACCTGACGCGCCCGCTGAGCCTGCGCGAACTGGCGCAGAGGGCAGGGATCTCGTCGAGTCGCTTCTCGGCTTTGTTCAAAGAGCAGACCGGCGTATCACCAATCGATCATCACATCCGGCTTCGCATGCAGGCCGCCTGCCACTTGCTCGATACCACAGCGATGAGCATCAAGGAAATCGCCGTGCATCTCGGGTATGAAGATCCTTACTACTTCTCACGGATTTTCCGCAAGGTGAGCGGATCGTCTCCACTCGCTTACCGGCGCGCCCTCAAGGGCTGAAATGAGGTTGATGCGCGCACGCCTACCGCGCAGGTGGAAAATATATCCAGAGGTGTCTGCCACGATCATCCTCGGCGGCGTAAATTTCACCGTCATGACCGATCAGAAGCTCGGCAAACTGAACAACTAACCGTCGAAAAAGCCCACTAAATCCGCCACTTTCAAACCGTCATTTTACGAAACTTTCAAATCGGCACTCGCACCAACAAGGATTTGTAGCGTTCAGAAAACAAAGGTCCCCGCACCCCGTGTCGAGAATTGTAGCGCTTGGTATATGTTCCCAGATACCATTTCATTTCAGCGACCAGCGTCGGTTTTGGCGTTTTCATGACGATGTGAAAATGACTTCCCATTAGGCAATACGCATGGATCTGCCATTCTGCTTTCTCACACGCCTGGGCCCCACGTTTTACGAAATCTTTCTCTGTCCTCGTTATCCTCAAAGATCGGCTCTCTGCGATCCCCTCGGCTCATCACGTGACAATTCGCTACCTCAGATTCAATCCGCAATTGCCTCGCCATCCTTTCTCCTTCCCGCATCGTCATTCCCTTGACAATCTAACGTCACGGGATGGTCACACTCTTTCCTT
>JBGSMR010000147.1:0-5513 GCA_041740065.1 Chthoniobacterales bacterium | reverse complement strand
ATATCAATTCCGGTAGAACGCTCATAGGCGTCCAACATTTCCGATACGGCCTGCACGGGCTCGTAATCTCCAGTGAATGTGACGCCAAGCGTGGGTACGACTCCGATGGTATTCTCGTCGCATCGCTTGAGGACCTCGTCCGGGGTCATGATCAAACGATCTCCATCCATCGGAATCTCACGCAGCTCAATGTCCCAGTAACGCGCAAATTTATGCCAGCACACCTGGACGGGACCACAGATCAAGTTGGGATTTTCTGTGGAAAGCCCTGCCGCCCGACGTTTCGCCCGCCACTTCCATTTCATCGCCATACCACCCAGCATCGCGGCTTCACTCGATCCGGTTGTCGAGCATCCAAGCGTATTCGCAGCCATGGGAGAATTCCACAAGTCTGCCAGCATGTGGACGCAGCGCGCTTCTAACTCCGCCGTCTGCGGATACTCGTCCCGATCGATCATATTTTTATCAAGACACTCATCCATCAGCTTATGGACCTCTGGTTCCGCCCAGGTCTGACAAAATGTAGCGAGATTCTGCCGCGCATTCCCGTCCAAGAGAAGTTCGTCGTGGACTAACTGATAGGCATCCCTCGCAGCCATCTCGTCAGCCGGAAATTGATACTTCGGGAGCGGTTTGTTCGTATCACCTGCGGCGAAAATATCATCGAAAACCTGATCGCGAAGGGTGTCTTTGGAGTGGAGCGGCATAGTTTTTAAACTGAAGTTGATGCGTGAATCCCATTGACTATGCCGGAGTGCGGACGGAGCTCCAAGCCCAGAAACAATCGGAGTTGGCTTTCGATGCGGCATGCCTCCTATCCACGCACCGTCTGGCGCTTTGCTTCATAGAGCGCAATCCCCGCGGATGTGGCGAGATTCAGACTCCTTGCGCTGGCGGCCATCGGAATGGTCAGGCAACGGTCACAGTTTGCAACAAGCAGTGATTCCGGTAGCCCTTTAGTTTCACGTCCAAAGACCAAATAATCCCCGTCATGAAAACTTGCATCCCAGTAGCACCGCTTCGTCTTGGTGGTGAAATAATGCCAGCCAGCAGCGGAATCTACTGTGCTCACCAATGCATCGAGAGACGGCCACCGATGCACGTCGACTTCATGCCAATAATCCATCCCCGCCCGTCTCAGCGCCCGGTCATCAATTTGAAACCCCAGCGGTTCGATCAAATGGAGACGCGCTTCCGCAGCGAGGCAAAGCCGGGCGATATTTCCCGTATTGGGTGGAATCTCCGGCTCGACAAGAACAATATGGAACATAAGAACGATAGCCTCGCGTCCGCAGCTACCACTCGCCAACCAAAAAAAGAAAAACGCGCCATCCGAAGATGACGCGTTTTAAAAAGCTGAATAAACTCCGGGATTTCTCCCCGGATATTCGTCCGACTAGTAGCGCTTGTTGCCGCGGTCGCGATCATTACGATCACGTCCACCACCACCGCCAGTGAAGCGGCGTTCGCCACCGCCGCCACCACCACCGCCGCCACCGCCCGGAGGACGATCTTCGCGGGGTTTGGCTTCGCTCACGCGGAGCGGGCGACCATCGAGCATTTTGCCGTTGACTGTGGCGATTGCGTTTTGTGCAGCGTCGTCAGTGTCCATCGTGACAAATCCGAAACCGCGGGAGCGGTCGGTGTCACGATCTTTGACGATCTGTGCGGAGGAGACCTGACCGCAGGATTGAAATATCTCTTCCAGTTCCGCTTCAGTGGTCTGGTACGAGAGGTTAGCGACGTAGAGCCTGTTGCCCATAATGATGATTCTTTCTTGTTTCTAAGGTTCGTTTTCCCGATCTCTCGAGATTCGCATCACTATTGATCAACTCAACGCTGGCGCTCTATCAAGGTCCGGACAATGTCGTGTCTGATGGAATTCGCGCAAAATGGCAAGCCTTGTTTTCACTTACTTTTGCGAATCGTTAATCCGACCGCACCTGGCCGGTCTTCGAAAGTAGGATCGAAACCCACCGGGTGGATTCAAAATTCGACATCACAATCACGATAATCACAGTGATTGGCACGCAAAGAAACATCCCAACGATTCCCCAGATGTAGCCCCAAAGAATGAGCGAGCCAAAGACGACCAGCGGGCTGATATTTAATGTTTCGCCCATGAGGTTTGGCTCAATAATGCTGCCCATGATTTGCTGGATCGCTGTGATCCCGATCCCGACCGCCAGAAACGGCCCAAGACTGGTAAACTGAACCGCCGCCAAAAGCGTAGGAAGAATCGTCGCTGCAATCGATCCGAGCGTCGGAATGAAATTCAGCACAAATACAAGCACGGCCCAGAACTCCGCAAAATCGAGACCCACAAGCCGCATGACGAGATAAGATAGCAATGCGGTGATCATACTGATGCAGGTTTTGACTCCCAGATACTTGTGGATGTCGGCGTCGATGCGTTTCAAGACGTGCATTACCGTCGAACGACGGCCATTGTCAGGGATCAGCGCATTCAATTTTGCTTCCAAAAAACGGAGTTCGATCAAGATGAAAAGGCTGTATAGAAACACCAGCGAAACACGCCCGAGCACGCCCGCTAGCGGGCTCGCCACCGTGGTAAATGCCGACTGCAGATCGATACTGCGAATCACCTCGCGTGCCTCCATTGGCTCCGCAACGCCGACGGAGGCGAAAAGGTCCCGTTGGAGTTGAATCAGACGGGTCTGGTAACCAGGTGCTGCTTCCGCGACGAGCAAGGCATTTTCGGCGATCAGTTTAAACAACGCATATCCCACGCCGAAGATGAACGCGAACGACAGGATCATCGTCACCGCGGAGGGCAAATGATAGCCGTTGATTGCTATCCGTTGCGCAAGTCGGCTCAACACGGTGATCAGGTAAACCGCGACAAACGCGATTACTAGTGGGATGAATAATTCCTTCCCCTCGCGCATGACAACGAGAGTCGTAACCACGACTGCTGTCCAAAGCACCCCATTCAGCAATTTGTGGTCAAGCAAATCGCGGCGACGGCTGGGAGTTGGCGGAATCGTGGAGGAATCGAACATTAAGACGCCGGAAATATCATGTCCCGCGGCAATTGTCGAAACTGGTTTGCGCGTCGGAGAAGAATTATCGGCAAGGCTGCTACCCGCGTGGCACTTCAGTCGGCTTGTGTGCCAGCGTTCAGCTGGTCTCTACGCCCGGCTGCGTAGGCATCAAACGTATTCCAGATCTCGTCGCGGACCCTCCGAAAAATAGGGAGTTTTTCTTCGTCGTTTCCTTCTGCATGGGCAGGGTCATCAAATGGCCAATGGTGGCGGTTGGCTTGCCCTGGAAACATTGGACACGCTTGGTCTGCGTTGCCGCACACGGTAATCACTGTTTCCACTGGCTCTTCGTAAAATTCGTCCATGTGCTTAGATCGGTTGCTGCCAATGTCGATTCCAATTTCTGCCATCACTTGGATTGCGAGTGGATGCACATAGCCCGCAGGTTTTGACCCTGCACTCGCCACGTCTAGGAGATCACCAGCAGCGGCACGCAGGATCCCCTCAGCCAAATGGCTCCTGCATGAATTACCCGTGCAGAGGACGAGGACTTTCGGCTTCTTCATAATAACGAATTAGCAGCAGCCGGATGTGCCGCACCCGCAGGAGGATCCACTGCTGGTTGCCGCGCCCGCTTTTTTTACCAATCCAAAACCGCCCAAAATTACGCGCCGGATCGGCTCGCCCGTTTCGGGATGTTGTGTGAGAGCGGGCTCCGTCATCGATTGTTTAATCTCGTAATGTTTCGGCTCGTCGTGATCGTTGGATGGGATGGTCTCGTAGAGGTAGGTGGTCATAAGATTGCGGGTTGAGGCATTGGCGCGCCAGTTTCAAGGGGATGAGCCGTCCATGGGATGCGGACCGCGTGGGTCGCGTGCTGTCCAAGGACTTCGTTCAGGTAGCGAAATTCCGAGCGGCCGCGCGCGGCCAAGAGCGGGTCCGCTGTTGGGATCCCCGCGAAGGATTGATTTACGATCCACATATAGGGCTCGATCTTCGCCCGCCGCAGATCTTCCTGTAAGGCCGCCGCTTCATGCACAGGCGTGGCCTCAGCCAGCGTGACGAGGAGGACCTTGGTGAATTCAGGATCGCGCAGGCGCGGGAGAAGCTGCCTTACGGATTCGCTGGTACCGGAACTACCCGCCTGTCGACCAAGTTCTCGGTGGTACGCCTCCGAAGCATCCAGCAAGAGCAACGTGTGACCGGTCGGAGCGGTGTCGAGCACCACAAATCGCTCTCCACCTCCATCTACAGTACGGGCGAATGCGCGGAAAACGGCGATTTCCTCGGTGCATGGCGATCGCAGATCTTCTTTCAATAACTCAAGACTCGCGGTGTCGAGATTCGGTCCCTGTTCCGCAATCACTTGATCCCGATACAGCGCCGTCTCTCGCTCCGGGTCGATTCGTTCCACGGTGAGTCCTGGGATTCCATCGCCAAGCGTGAGGTCCAAATGCGAGGCCGGATCCGTCGTGGACAGCATAACCAGATGCCCGCGCTGAGCCAATCCAACAGCGATCTTCGTTGCAACGGTGGTTTTCCCCACGCCTCCTTTTCCCATGGTGAGAATCACCCCATGGCCCGACAATTCCAGCCGCCCAATCAAGGATTCGAAGGAGTCGAAACCCTCCACTTCAGCGTCCACCTCCTCCAATGCTGGAGAGTGAATCCCGTCATCACTGACCAGTCGGCGCAGACGGTCAGGACCAAGCACATTTGCTGCGCGGAGGGGAACGCGGATGACCGGTAGCGAATCAAGAAATGGCTGTGCCTCGTCGAGCGATTTCTGCATGCGCATCTCAAGCGCCCTGCCGAGCGGGTCGTTGGATACCGTCGTTCGGAAACAGCCATTGACGATGAGCCGTTGATTTTTGATTCCGAGAGACCCAAGCTCGCTAGAGGTTCGGGCTGCCTCCGCAAGTGCAGAAGATTCCGGCCGCGTGACCAGTACGAGGCAGGTGGCCGCTGCGTCCGCTAGCACGGCCAGCGCTGTTGAGTATGCCTCCCGTTGTTTTTCTAATCCTGCGAGGGGCCCCAAACACGATGTCCCGGACGTATTGCTATCGAGGAATCCTGTCCACGCTTTAGGAAGTTGGAGCAAGCGAATCGTGTGTCCGGTAGGGGCCGTGTCGAAAATAATATGGTCAAAGTCCGCCGTGCCCGCCAGGTCTCCCAGAAATGCCGTGAACTCATCGAACGCTGCAATTTCAGTGGTGCATGCGCCAGAAAGTTGCTCCTCCATCGTGCGGAGCACCGTGTCCGGCAAGGCACCCCGGAACGGATCGATCAGGCGCGCCCGGTAACGAGCCGCTGCTGCTGAAGGGTCAATATTCAAGGCCGAAAGCCCTCGCACCGCCTGAATGGGAGTCGCAATGCCTGACAGCGCCGTGTCGAGCACCTCATCGAGATTGGAGGCCGGGTCCGTGCTGATCAGTAAAACCGTCCGCTTCCGATCCGCAAGAGCGATCGCAGTGGCACACGCCATCGACGTTTTACCGACACCTCCCT
>JBGSMR010000092.1:0-3027 GCA_041740065.1 Chthoniobacterales bacterium | reverse complement strand
AAGGCAAGCACGCTTTACTACCCTGCAAGGTAATTTCCCTAAGTTCAATACAAAGCCCCTTGGGTTTATCCCTTGGGGCTTTTCTGTTTAATGATTAAGTAGATTGGCGATAAGTATGTTTATCCAAGATTGCGAGCGAGCATCACAAAGATTGTTGGAGTGTGATTTTGAAAAGTCCGGCTCACCGCAAACAGTCTTCCAAATCAAAAAATAATACCGTCTGCTACTCGAACAAATCGATTTCAGGGGTATTCCCTTCAAGGTTTAAGCGTCTCGCCTTTTCTGCCTGCAATTCCTTAAGTTCTATTTCGTGCCTTTCAGCTTGTCTGATAAACTCGGCAAACCGAACTTCGTCTAAAATCTTGAGTTCAGCAACTGAAGGAGTAACGAATATTACCGCAAGAGTCACAAGGTTTCTACCTTCCCCCGTTTCCCCTATGGCAATTTGACTGGAAGGGTCGGAAGGGCTTGGCAAATTCGTGTCGCTCCCTTCCTTCCGATCTCCAAGGCCCCAGCCCTTTTCTCCGACCGCAATCTTACTGATATTCTTCGGGACTTTCGGTAAATTCAGACAACAAGCTTCAAAGATTGGGAATAATGGATGTGCCCAGTCTGTGAACCGCCAATGTTCTTCGTCCGCAAGGGTGTATTCCAACCAGTATCTTCCGCCCTCGTGGTTTTCCAGTTCCTCCATTGCTGCCAGTGTTTCGCTTGGGTTCATTGCTTGCAGTAAAAAACCAGAAATGTCACCTTCTGGCAATGATTGAGCATGAGGAACCAGGAGACGATGTAGCGCAATACATTGCCAACTTTGAGGCGGAGAAGGACGAGCAAGAGATGTTCACACACCCAGAGGCAAGGGCGCGGCGCATCCTTGGCTGGCAATCTGTGCGGAACGATTGGACCGGCAACTACGACTACTTTACTGCCGCCCAGCCCTTCACGGGCACTGTGACGCAACAAATGCTGGTAGATCCGGCGCATCTTCTCCCTCTCCTGACGGAAGAGGAAGCCGTTGAATATGTCTTCCGTTCACCGCTCCTTCTGGAACGGGTCATTGCTGCTGGCTGGCTCAAGCCCATTGAAGGAACCCCTGAACGGCTGTTTCCTCGGGATGCCGTCAATGTTGCTCTGGATCGACTCATCAAGGCGGAACAACCGCCGAGGTTGCCGACTGAAGCGCCGTTGAAGGTGGGAGAACCGGAAATTGGCGCGATTCAACCCAAGTGGATCAAGGCTGCCAAGGCCGCAGATTTGCTTGGGATCTCGGTGAGGACTCTATACGACTATTCCGAAAGAGGTCTTATCCCACAGCCAAGGATGCTCGGGAAACATCGCAGCTATTCAGTGGATGCCTTGACCAAATTCATGGAGACTCCAGACAGTCCAAACCTGACAAAGGCGGATCTGTCTCGGATACTCCGTTAATTCTGCGGTAATACCTGCTTCCATTCCTTCAAGGCCACCGGATCTGTAGGAGAAAAATAATTGGCATGAAGCTTCCGAACGGAAGTGTTCATTTCCCAAGCAACCCTCGACTCGTCGCCAATTTCCCAAATGCGGTAGCTGGCATACGAATGCCTGAACCCGTTTCTGATCATGGGAACAGGGATGAGTTTTCTGCTTTTTTTGAATTCAATATTGAGGGTGCTGTCGTGGGCGTAGTGGGGAAGCACCCAGCCCGATTTTTTTGAAACGGGCTTCAACCACGCAATCAACTGGTCTGACATTTCGATAACCCGCCTGCTTCCCATCTTCGCTTGGTCCTTGCCAACCTCGATGAATTTGCGGTCAAAATTGATGTCCTCCCATTGAAGCCGGTGAATTTCGGATGTGCGTATTCCCGCAAATGCACCAAGCACCGCCAATGGCCGCCATCTATCCGGCAACCCGTCTAGGATTTGCTGCATTTCTGCGCCCGTGTAAACTTTCCCACGCAACTCCAGCGCCAAAGTCTTCTTGGTTTTCCTCTCTCCAGCTTTGCGGATGCGTTCTGCTTCGGTTTTGATGTCCATTGGGAGATATGCCCGCTCTCTTGCAAACCTGAACAACGTGCAAAATGCCGTCCGGTAATTGTTGCGTGTTCGGCCCTGCGGGGATGTGAATTTTTTGGTGTATTGGACCCCCTGTGCCGTTACATGCCGAACGGGAATTTTATCCAAAAACGCCTCAAGCTCTGATGCGGAAATTTCGCTGATATTCGTGTCCTTGAAATGCTCGGCCAGTGCCCCCAAGCGTTGGCTGCAATCCTGCCAGTAGCGGAAACTGTGCTTGTATTCCCGAGTTTTCGCCGTCCCCTCAGTTGCCAGCAACCCCATGAATTCCTTGTAAACCTCCCCCAAGGTTCTTTCCTTGATCTCCCCTTTCCTGGCAGTTTTTACAAACGCCCTCGCCGCTTCTTGGGGAGTGCCTCTACCGCCCAGAATTTCCTTAACCTCGGCCACCGTTCGGGCGGCCTGCGTGAGTTTCATTCCGGTGGGCTGTAAAATCTCAGCGGCCGTAGTCACCGCTCGCAACTCCTCCGCCCCCAAGGTCTGCGCCTGATTTCCTCCAACCCCGTCCCCGATCAACTCCCGCCCCCTCTTCTTCGCCGCCTCCAAAGTCTTGAAGCGTTCTCTTTTCCTCAACCGCCCTTTGTAGTAGGTGATGCGGTAGGATGTATAATCCACGCCCCCTTTTTTATCCAAAACAGTGTGGATCGGAATCGACCGGCCTTTTCCCTCTACGGTATCAACCAGCCCGCTTGCTTTCTTTTTCATGGGTCAAGAGTGGTCCGAAAGTGGTCCGAAAGCAAGAAAAAGATTTTCTACTATCGTGAATAACACGGCTTCGAATCCCGTTAGGGTCGCCATAAAAAAGAGCAAGAGCATCTCCTGCCCATGAATCGGCAATCAACGCATCGGCAGGATGCCAATGCCACGTGGCACTGGCATCCTGGCAATGATCCAAACTGATCAAAGAGTTGGTATTATGCCTCCCGGCGGCGTTCGCGGACGGCGGAGAGGATGTCGGCCACCGCCTCGTCGC
>JBGSMR010000088.1:0-3168 GCA_041740065.1 Chthoniobacterales bacterium | reverse complement strand
TGGGCCGAGTGGTTCTGGTACTGGCACGCTCAACATGTCTGGTGGCCTGATTGATGCAGGATATTTTTCAGTCGGTCATAATCAGACTGGCATCATCAATCTTTCCGGTGGGACGCTGCAATCCGGCGCAGAAGCATACATCGGCTTCGGAGCCACAGCGACCAGCACGGCTATAAACATCACCGGCGGAACGTTCAACCTCTACGGCGGCTTCAACGGCGTCCTCGGTCAGGGTTCGGCGGCAACCATCAGCCTGAGCGGCACTGGAACGTTTGCTGTCAACAGGAACTTCTACGTTCAAAAAGATTCGGTCGTCAACGTGAACTCTGGCGGCACAGTCAACGTGAACCTCGCAAATGGCGGTCAATTTCTTGCCCAAAAAGGCACCGTCAATGTGAATGGCGGAACCATCACCAGCACGGGAACTTTGCATGTCGGGTATACAGAGGCTGCAGCGATGAACATCACCTCCGGGAGCGTAACCAATACGGGCGCAACATACCTCGGCTTTGCCGGTGGGGCGGGAACGATTACTCAATCGGGCGGCACGGCCACTTATCAAGACCTCTACTTTGGTAATGGCGTTGGAACCGGAACCTATAATTTGAGCAGCGGAACTGCAAGGGTCAACGGAACGCTGGGTTTTGGTGTTTTCGGAAACGGCGGAGCAGCCGTGATCAATCAAACGGGTGGAACGCTCGAATTAGCGTCTACCACGAATAGCACGGGCAGTGGTGGAAGCGTCTACAATCTAAGAGGCGGAACATTGCGGGCGCTCGGTAACGTGGCATTCTTCAATGGACCGGGTGCCTTTCCAGCGGTGAACGTGACAGGCGACTCCGGAAATGTCACACTAGATACCAACGGGTTCAACGTCACCACGGTCAACAGCAGCACCTTCGACAACGCCGCGGCGATTCTCACCAAGACCGGCGCCGGAACCTTCGCTTTCGGAAACGGCGGAAACCTTCTCATCAGCAGCGGATCTCTCGATGTCCAACAGGGCACCGTGAGCACCGATACCGGAGTCTTCATCGCATCCGGCGCCCAGATCGGAGGCGACGGAAGAATCCTCGGTAACCTCTCCCTCCTTTCGGGAGCGACTTTCAAGTTCAGCATCACCGACACGCTCACCGTAGACAGCGGCAACGTCACTTTTTCGGGCCTGAGTATTGCGAACATTGTTGGACTTGATGGATCAGTGGCCCCCGGAACTTATGCGCTCATGGATGGCACCGCCGTTTTCAACTACGCATTCGTGAGCAACTTCGGCGCAGCCAATGCGGCCGTTCTCGGCGGTGGCAAGTCCGCATACTTCGATGGTGCAGGATTACAAGTCGTCGTTATCCCCGAACCGTCAACTTGGGCAATGCTCTGCCTAGGTCTCGTCGCGGTCATCACGCTGCGACGACGCGCAGCGCGTCGGAGCTGATTCCTGTCCTACGAAATGGGCCATCTGAGAAATTGGGTGGCCCATTTCTTTACGTTGCACCCATCCACCTTTGAGATCCCTAAATTGCCAACCGTTCAGAAATCCGCACACGGGGATGCAATTTGTCGTTTGCCCCGCAAATTACCAGTCCACAGAAACCTACAGCTTCCAAAGGAAGTGATTGATTTGCTTTGCGAGCCACAAAACACTTCTTAATAATTTTACATTCTCAATCCGATCAACCGCATGTCCACCCCCGCCACACCTTCTGATCCGGGACCTCCTGTGGTGCAGAAGGGCCGCTCTCGCCGAGTTGCCTGGGGCGTTGGTGGCGTCACAGAGCGACTCGCACATGAAAGCGTCAACGCGCTGACTCTGCCCATTTACAACGTGGGTTTGGGAGTGAATGCGATCTGGATCGGCTGGGCGCTGGCGATCCCACGCCTCATCGACGCGCTCACCGACCCGCTCATGGGCAACCTGAGCGACAACGCTCGCACCCGATGGGGACGACGCCGACCGTTTATCCTCATCGGAGCGATTCTGACCGGGCTCTTCGCAGTGCTCCTGTGGAATCCTTGGCTCGAATTACCGAAGAGCGGACTCCTGGTGTGGTATCTTGTGGGGTCTGTGCTTTATTACCTGGCCTACACGGTCTTCGTTGTTCCGTTCTCGGCCCTCGGGCTGGAACTCAGTTCGGACTACGACGAGCGAACGCGAGTCCAAGCATGGAGGATGCTATTTTTTCTAATCGGAGGAATGCTCGGACCTTGGCTATACAAACTCTGCTTTCTAATTGGAGGTGACGACTCCGGCTTGGTGGCACCCGAAGTGATCGGAGCTAAGTGGGTAGGTCTCATCATCGGATCCATCATCATCATTGCAGGAGTTTGCCCTGCCCTGTTTTGTCGGGAATCCATTCGGGTCACCTCTCAGCCCAAAATTAGTTTCCGGCATGCGCTCGGATGCACCCTGAAAAACCGGGCGTTCTGTATTTTGATCATCGGGAACATGTTGATCTGGATGGGACTATTCCTCACCGGCCCGTTTCTAATTTACATCAACCTCTACCACACGGCTGACGGTGTCCGGGACTTTGGGGCGACAATCAACGGCTGGGTAGGCACGGTCATCAGCTTGGGAGGCGTACTGCTCGGCGTTCCCGCTGCAACGTGGCTTTCGACGCGTATTGGAAAACGCCCGGCTGTCTTAATCGCGCTCGCCGTCTCCGCACTGGCATATATCAGCCAATGGTGGACCATCACACCAACGCTCCCTTACCTCCAACTCGTGACCATGCTAGCGCTGGGAATTTCGCTCAATGGCAGTTGGCTAATTATCCCTTCGATGGTCGCCGACGTTTGCGACGAAGATGAACTCGCGACAGGTATGCGACGCGAGGGAATGTATAGCGCCGTGACTAGTTTTTCGCAGAAGTTCGCCATGGGGCTAGCCACTCTGCTGAGTGGGTATCTGCTGGGCGCCACCGGCTACGAACCTGGCCCGGTGCAAACCCCGGAGACGGTCTGGATGATGCGTGTCTTCTACGTCGGTGTGCAATCCACGGGCCTGCTTCTCGCAGCAATCGCCTTTTTCTTTTATCCGTTAACCCACGCCCGCGCGGAAGAAATCCGCAGCCAGATCGAATCCCGCCGGAACGACCGGCCCGATTCCGAAACCACCAAAAACCACGCATGAAGACTTTCTTTCCAACTCCCCTTTCCCGCCCGGCGATC
>JBGSMR010000066.1:0-8284 GCA_041740065.1 Chthoniobacterales bacterium | reverse complement strand
GAACATTATCGATTCCGATGGGCTTGCCGTGCGGTTCGATGATTTGAATCTAATCGATGCGGCAACGGTGACTTTGAAAGTTTTTAAAGGGAAAATCACTGCCGAGATCGAGTAACTAACGTCTTTGCTCAGTCTGCATCTTCTTGCAACTGGGCCTGAGTTCGACTGATCGAAACAAGGCTGTCCTGGTAAAAGAGGACGAACAGCATGTGCGGAAATAGCGGAACACCCGTGCCGCTTGGTGCATCAGTGGCCAGAGAATAGTCGGAGGAAGTTTTCATTGACCTGGTTCGTCAGGGTGTCCAGCGATTGCCTGCGGACTCGTGCTAGGCCAGCGTAGGCGATTTGGATCGATCCCGGGTGATTAATGTTGGTGCCGTCGGGAGCGAGCATGGGGTTCCCACAGAGCAGGGAAGCCGGTGGCGGCATTGATGGTGCATCGGTTTCGACCAGCAGCCGGTCCGCTGGAATCTTTCGAAATGGGCGTAGTTTGTGTTCACGTCCTTCGCCAAGGAATGAGGCAGAGAACGAAAAATACGCACCGAGCTTTACCCATTCATCGACCATTTCCTCCGGGCCACCATAAGCGTGCAGGAGAAATCCCGGGTTGTGGTGCGGCGTTTTTCGGATGATTTCCATCAGTGCTCCCCAGGCGCGCAAGCAATGCACGGTGGCTGCGAGTCTGCGTTGGATTGCTTCGTTCCATTGCCATAAGAAGACCTCGTGTTGACGGTCAGCGTTGCCGGTGGTTTTCCAGCGGTCGAGTCCGATTTCACCGATGCACCCGCCGTCGTTGAGAAATCTAGTCAGGCTCTGTTGCCATGCATCGCTGAGTGTATCGACATGCCAGGGATGGACGCCAAATGCGGAGATGATTTTACGATTGGAATCCGCCAATGCGCGGACCGCGTGCCAGTCTGCTTCGCACGTCCCGTTCACGACCTGAACTCCGATGCCGGGGGCTGTCCGGTGGGCCAGAAATTCCGCCCGGCAGTCATCCAAAAGCGGATCCTGCAGGTGGTTGTGTGCGTCGTGCAGGAGCGCTGTCATGGAGGACGCTTAGGAGCCTTGAATTGCGATGCGACGCAGGGTTGCGGTCACATTTAACATGCCGTTGACCCGGGTTGGTGTCAGGTTTTTCTCGACTCCCAGATCCGCCAGGAGCGTTGGCTGAAACGTAGCGGCATCATCGGCGGCGGCACCGTCGAATAACTCGGCCAATAGTACGACCAGCCCGCGCACTAGCGGAGAATCCGAATCCACACGGTAGTGACAAATCCCGTTTTCCACACGCCCATCAATCCACACCGACGACTGACAGCCTTCCACGCGGCGATCCGTGGTTTTCAGCTCTTCGGGGAGGAGTTCCAGTTTCGAGCGGTGGCCAATAATGATGGCCAGTCGCTCTTGAGGGTCTGGGATTATTTGATAGCGCTCGACGAGTTGGCCCTGCTTTTTTGTGAGGTCGGACATGGTCTTAGGATACCCCCGTCGGGGTGAGTGTCGCAATCATCTGCCTGAGATTCTCCTCGGGAAGCGAAGGCCCGATAAAAAGAATCAACGGCTGATCGATGCGCGTTTCGCGTCCGATGGGTAACCACTGCACTGCCGTTCCCCGGTCCACGTATTGAAAAATATAGTATTCGTCCGGAGAGGAACTCAGCCGCGCGAGCCCTTTGGCGCGAATCACCTCTGGGGGTAACGACGCGAACATTCGCTCCATCGCCGCCTGATCGACCACCGCAGGCAACAGCTCCTGAAGCGAGGCGAAATGGTGCTCTGCGTGGCTTCGGGAGTTGTGTTGGTGAGCATGCTCATGGTGGCCGTCATCATGCGAATGGTCGTGCCCGCAATTAATATCCTCGCACGCATGAATATGCCGGGATGGTATTAGGCCCACGGCCCTGGCCACATCAGCCACGGCTTGTGCGAAGTCGGCGGGATCTACGCGGTCGGCCGTGATGCCTGCCTCAGCCAGCGACAGCTCGACATCCTTGAGTCTGGCATCGGAGATTTCATCTCGTCTTGTGATGTGAATGTAGTTTGCGGTGCGTGCTTGGTCGCGTTCCAGGCCATTGTGCCAAAACCGCCTTTGCCAGCGCTTGCCGTCGATGAGCGAGATTTGGATCGGCAGGGTAAAGCCGCCAAGATCCGGCTCCAGCGACAGCAACTCGATGAGTTCCTCGGAGTCGGTGGTGCCGTTCGACTCGATAAGCATTGCGCGTCCAGGGCCATGTTCGAACGCCTCTAGCGCCGCAAGCAATTCATCCCGTGATCCACAGCAAACGCAACTGCCGCTGATCGGTGTGATCTCAGTCGCAAGCCCCGCCAGGAGGCCTGCATCGACCTTGGCATTCTGATAGTCATTGATGACGACATGCGGCTCTATCCCGACTACCGCCAACTCCGGCAGTAGACCGCGCAGGAAGGTTGTTTTTCCTGATCCTAAAAATCCAACTAGCAGAACAAGTGGCGTCATATGGTGGTTTGCGTATAGGGTGCCTGAGGACACGTGATTTCACGGTTGTGTTCACACTCGCACAGATTACAACTGATTCCCAATAATCAATTTCTATGACAACTCCTTCTCGCACGCCAGTCACGATATTAACCGGATATTTAGGAGCCGGAAAAACCACGTTACTGAACCATATCCTAACCGGGCAACACGGGCGCAAGATCGCTGTAATCGAAAACGAATTCGGCGAAATCGGGATTGATCATGATCTTGTGGTCAATGCAGACGAAGAAATTTTCGAGATGAACAACGGGTGCATTTGCTGCACCGTGCGTGGTGATCTCATCCGTATCCTTGGCGGACTGATGAAACGGCGGGACAAATTCGATCATGTGCTTATCGAAACTACAGGCCTCGCCGACCCCGGCCCAGTCGTTCAGACATTCTTCATGGATGACGATATGAAAGAACAATTCTACGTCAATGGAGTTGTTACGCTGGTGGATGCCAAACACATTCTCCAACACATCGATAGCAGCTCGGAGGCCCAGGAGCAGATTGCCTTCGCGGATGTCGTGCTTTTGAACAAAGCCGATCTCGTTGGACCCGCCGATCTCGACGGGCTCGAGCGGCGGATTCGTTCCACGAATGCCCTGACGAAGATCCACCGCACGATCAATGCCGAAGTGGATCTCTCGCTCGTTCTCGATATCGGAGGGTTTAATCTCGATCATGCCATGGAGCTCGACCCGCATTTTCTGGATGAAGAAGACGATCATGGCCATGAACATGATCATCATCACGAGCACCATGACCACGAACATGACAGCGAGGTCACGAGTGTCGGTATCATTGTGGACGGAGATTGTGATGGACCGAAATTGAACGCGTGGCTCAGCGAATTGGTGCGCGTTGATGGAGCAGATATCTTCCGAATGAAAGGAGTTTTTGCTATTGTAGGAAATCCGGATCGGGTGATTTTTCAAGGTGTGCACATGCTCATCGACGCAGCCAATGGAGGCCCTTGGGGGGCGCGTGAGCGTCAGAACCGGGTGGTATTTATCGGCCGGAATCTCGACCGTGAGGCGCTCAATGCGGGTTTTCGAGCCTGTTTGGTATGAGGCTCATTGCTGGTCCTGTATTTGACGTCACCGAACACGTCATTGGTGCGCGCTGGTTAGCGGACGGCACGTCTGTGGTCGCGGTGCCGTCTGCCGGTGCGCCCGTCGTATGGGATGGAGCAGATATTTCCCGCGAACTGCCGGACCATGGCATGCTTGGGAATGGTTGCCTTGCAGTTCACCCGACGGCGCCGATGTTCGCCACGGGCGGGTCGGATGGAAAACTTCGCATCTACGCGACGCCGAAAGACTCGCCGATCGAAGTCAAGTTAGGCAGGAGTTGGATTGATCGCGCACGTTGGAGTCCCGACGGTTCGCGGCTTGCGGTTGGCCATGGCAAAGATCTGCTGGTTTTGAATCCAGCAGGAGAGATCGTCTGGCAATCGCCGCCTCACAAGAGCACGGTGTGTGATGTCACATGGAACCCGACGCAACCCGATGAACTCGCGGTAGCTTGCGATGGCGGTGCCTATTTGTGGAAAATCGGCGGACCGGAGCCCTTTGCGCGTTTTGACTGGGGCGGGGCAAGTCTAATCATCACGTGGAGCCCAGATGGCCGCTGGGTGGTCACTGGCGATCAGACGCCAAGTGTCCATCTCTACGATGTGCCGCGCGATTTTCCCCTGCATATCCAGGGATACGAATCCAAGGTGAAGGCGCTGGCATTCAGCAGCAATGCCCGCCGGCTCGCCACCGGGGGAAGTCCACTCGTTACGGTCTGGAACTGCACCGGCAAAACCGGGCCAGAAAATTCAACCCCCCGTCAACTTGAGGGACACGACGACCTTTGCGTGGCACTGGAATTTCGTCCGGGCAGCGATCTTCTCGTTTCCGGTGGAGCCGATGGGCGTCTTCTGGTCTTCGAATCAGAAAAATCGGTCCGTCCGCAGGCAGCCTATCTTCTCGACGCGGCACTTACCACCGTGGCATGGCATCCCATGGACCTCCGCATTCTCGCTGGCACCGCATCTGGAAAAATCCAGGCATTCGACATTCGTCCTTAGCGTGTTTCATTTTTTGCTAATTTGTCTCTCAGTGCCTCGGCTTCGGCCTTAGACGGGAATGCAGTAACTTCGCCCGCCGCGGAGGTCACAGAATCGGCCAATACCACCGCCCATACGATCGTGGAGGTCATCCCGAGATACCCTCCAAATCGTGGCAGATGCTGCCGAATTTCAACCGAGTCATACGATTGTTTTCCGAGGACGCGGAAGGTACGAAAAACCATCCACCCCTGTCGGAAGGAGGGAGTTTTCACTGCATGGGTGATTTCGACAATCCGTGTGAAACCGAGCATCCCAAGGCCCACAGCCAGCAGGATGTATCCAAATGTAAGCGATGCATTCCGCCCCCGTTCGACTGCTTCCACCGTGGCTGCCTCCGAGAAATGCAGTCCGATGAACACAAGCCCAATGAGGATCGCCAAGCCGCCGCCCATGGATCCGGAGTGTTTGCACACGACAATCGGTGGTTTGCCGGACGGGGCGAGAGGAGTTTTCATGTCTCGGAGGATTGCAGGATTTTGCCTGTGAGGGAAGCCTGACACGGCTCTGGTCAATTGATGCGTAACTGATACAATCGCCAACCTTCGTATGCAGACAATAGTAATTGGACACAAAAACCCTGACATGGATTCGATCGTTTCAGCGCTGGCCTATGCAGAGCTGAAACGCCTGACCGGCGAGTCGGACGTAGTTGCAGGACGGTGTGGGACGACCAACGAGCGGGTCGATTTTGTCCTCCGGAAATTCGGATTTGAGGCACCGGCATTTTTTAGTGATGTCCGGCCACGGGTAGAGGACGTCATGGATCGCGACGTCACGTTCGCGCGGCTCAATTCACCCGTCTACGAGGCCATGCTCCAAATCGGAGAGAAGAAATTCCGAGGACTCCCGGTGGTCGATGATAATAACCGCTGCGTGGGGATGATTTCTGGATTCAAGATTAGCCAATACCTTTTCCCTGACCTCCATGAAATCGGCTCTGCCCGCGAGGTCGAGGCGTCGCTCTCCGATATCTGTAAGACGATCCAAGGCCATGTGGTGAGCGGTTCGCTGGAGTCCAATGAATCGTCCTATGTCCTCCGTGTCGCCGCCATGCACTCGGGCACGTTCCGGGATCGAGTTGGGGAACTGGACCTGCCGCGCACCATCATGATCGTCGGTGATCGTTTTGACATTCAACGGCTATCTGTCGAAGCCGGAGTGCGGGCTTTGGTAGTGACCGGCGACCTGGAAGTCGGTGAAGACGTCTTGGAACTCGCAAAAACGAAGGGAAGCACGATCATCCGCGCGCCGCATGATACGGCAACAACGCTGTTGCTTGCGAGAAGCGCTGTTACGGCCGGTCGCATGTCGTATTCTGATTTCGAATTCATCTCTCCAGAGCTTCCCTTGGAGGAGGCGAAGCACTCTGTCGCTCTGTCATCGCAATTTGCGTTCCCTGTCATTGATGAGAATAGTGAACTGCTTGGGATTCTTTCAAAAAGTGATTTTCTAAAGCCGGTGCCGCGGCAACTCATTCTCGTGGATCACAATGAAATGTCGCAAGCGGTGTCTGGTGCCGCCGATGTCCCGATCGTAGAGATCCTCGACCACCACCGGTTGGGTACCATCACCACCGAAGCTCCGATCCTTTTTCTCAATCGACCGCTCGGTTCGACCAGCACACTCGTTGCGACTTGCTATCAACAAGCCGCCGTGCCTATCCCACCTGCCATAGCAGGTATCCTCATGGCCGGATTAATTTCGGACACACTCAACCTGACCTCACCGACAACAACAGACGTGGATCGCGAGGTAATGAAGGACCTGAGCCAGATTGCTGGAATTGATCCTGCCACGCTGGCAAATGAGATTTTTTCGGTTGGCTCGCCTTTGCTTACATTGTCTGCGGATCAAGTCATTGTGGCTGACTGTAAGGAGTATGAAGAACGGGGAGCGAAATTCAGTGTCGCTCAGATCGAGGAACTGAGCTTCTCCCATTTCTCGGAGAAAAAAGACGCCCTTGTCGAGGCATTGGAGGCGTATCGCTCAAAAAATCGGCTCCTATTTTCGGCATTGCTTGTAACGGATATTAATACCCAGAACTCTGTTTTAATCGTGCGGGGTAGTGAATCATATACAAAACGTATCGATTATCCCGAAATTGAACCGCATCTCTGGCAGATGGATGGCGTGGTTTCGCGAAAGAAGCAACTCTTGCCCTACCTTTCGAATGTCCTCGGCCGCATGGCTTAAATAGGTCGAAAAACAGTCGGGAATGAAGAGTTACAGAACGTGCGTCCCGTGCGTAATCTGAGATTGGGAGATTGGGTGAACCACCGTGCGCAGCGATCTTCTTAGGCCCCATAATTAACCATGCAGTTACCCTCGACGGGATTTGTAGTAAACGGTATGTTCCCTGCAAGTATGACGGTTACGAAAGTGAAATACGCACTGTGGGCGGCCGATTGGGAGAGGTGTCTCTCCTTTTACCGCGAGTTATTCGATGGCGAGGTGACCATGGCTTCGGAGGTCTGGAGCGAGGTAGTCATTGCTGGAGCCACCATTGGGATCCATGGCGGCGGAGAAGGCGCGCGCACCTGGACGGGACTTACCTTCCAGGTGAATGACCTGCGAGAGGGGATCAAGAGGCTGGTTGCTTGTGGCGGTGCACTCACGAGGGAACCCACCGACACCGAGGAGGATCCACTACATCTTGCGATGTGTGTAGATCCAGACGGTAACGAGTTTATGATGACGCAGAAGCGGCATTAGGCCAGCAAAGGGGTGAGGGGGCAGGCATGGTTTATCCTAGAATTCGCAATTGAATTCACCATGGAGGACACGAAGGGCATGAAGTTCAATGCCTTATGCAAAATCAGGAGCGTTCATCTCGTTCACCCAATGGGTGAAGGCAAGTCCGCTTGGTCGGATCGGCTTTTAGACAAGTCATTTCTTCATGTCCTTCCCGGTCTTCATGGTAAAAACTGGCATTTTCAGGCCTTCCAACTGCGGGATTTAGGTTGATTGGCATATCGAACTGTCTTTGTAGGTTTCGCCAGTTTTCTACCAGGATACTTTTTCCACAAATTAGGCAAAAAGTGGTTTCATCCTTCAGCGTCCTTAAGATTGGTTTCTGACGGTATCCGCTTTTTATCACACGGTCTAGTGACCCTGCGGAATCTACGCGAAACTGTAGCCGTGTCACTTGACTCCAGCAGGTTTTCGACTCGGAGTGAGAAGAATGTCAATAATCCATGCCTGACCCCTAACGCTAACGCTAACGTTCCGAGTTGTCCGATTTCAGCTGGAACGCTGATAAGCCCTGTGCCGAATCTGGCGATTAGCGTTGTTCGATCGGGATGACTTTTTTTCCGACGGCAGGCCCGATGTATTCGCTTAGGGGTCGATAGAGGCGGTTATCTGCCAATTGCTCAAGCACGTGGGCCGTCCAGCCGGAGGTCCGGGCAATTGCGAAGATCGGGGTGAATAGGTCGGTAGGGATTCCGAGTGAATAGTAAACGGTGGCGGAATAGAAATCCACGTTGGCGTTCAGGCCTTTCTTTTCTTTCATGATTGCGGCGATGCGCTCGCTCATGCGGATATATTTCGGCTCGCCCAATTGGTCGCAAAGTTTAATTGCCATGGTGCGGAGGTGTGGTGCGCGCGGATCGAGGGTGCGATAAACCCGGTGGCCGATGCCCATGATTTTCCGCTTCTGG
>JBGSMR010000054.1:0-2878 GCA_041740065.1 Chthoniobacterales bacterium | reverse complement strand
GACCTTGAGATGGAAGGATCCGTTGGGTAACCCCACTCCACAAAAGCACAAATGACTTCGACCTTGCTATCACCGCCCGTGACCCCTTCCGTAACGGACCTGCCAACGTCTGCTTCCGGGTTGGCACTCGCTCCCACCTTCGACCCTGCGTGGCCGACCTGGTTCCACGAAACCCAACACGCTGCATGGGAGGAATTTCAACGCACTCCAGCGCCAACACGCAAAGATGAAGCGTGGCGGTTTGCTAACATCAAGGCTGTCACGCTCGACGATTTTGTTCCAGCCGGCGAGTTCATTTCGACAGCTGACGCCATTGCACAATCCAAGCTTTTTGACGCGGTCTCCGCCCGATTTATTTTCGGAAACAACCAATTGCTGCACCGGGAATTTTCTGCGCTGCCGGACGGGGTCATTGTTAAACCACTCACAGAGGCGGCGCGCGAAAATGAGTCGCTCTTTCGCGAATTTTTCATGTCCCAACCGGTCGAGCTTGGCTCACACCGATTTGCCGCGCTCCATCGTGCGCTTGCCCTAGGTGGAGTAATGATCCATATCCCGGCCAACGTCGAAGTTGCACTTCCGATCGAGATCTTCCATTGGGTCGAAGGTGACAATGCCTCCGTGTTCCCGCACACGCTCATCCTCTGCGGCGAGAACAGCAAGGTGACTGTCGTCGATGTATTCAAATCAGCGGACAACGCGCGGGCTTTCGCCTGTGGCGTGAACGACCTGCACCTCGCACAGGGCGCACAGCTTACCTACGTCGCCGTGCAAGATTGGAGCGATTCGTCACTCGCGTTTCATATCAATTCGACACTCGTCGGACGCGACGCCACATCCACCGCTCTCACCGTCAACTTCGGCTCAAAGTTTTTACGGGGAGAAAGCCTCAGCCGACTTGTGGGCGAAGGCTCCCGAAGCGTCATGCTGTCCATTAACCCAGTGGATGGCGAACGTGAAATCGACCAGCGCACCTTGCAGGATCACATTTCACCCCGTGCGACCAGTGATCTCCTCTATCAAAATGCTCTCGATGATAAGTCCCGCACAATTTTTGCCGGATTGATCAAAGTCGGCGAGGGAGCCCACGAAACAGACGCCTACCAAAAAGTGCGCAATCTCTTGCTCAGCGATGATTGCGAGGCAAATTCCATGCCTGGCCTCGAAATTCTTGCCGACAACGTGCGCTGCTCTCATGGCGCCACTTCCGGCGAAATCAACGAGGACGAATTGTTCTACATGCAGGCTCGAGGGATCTCCGCTGATCTTGGACGGCGGCTTATCGTCGCTGGATTCTTCAATTCGCTCCTGGCGCGCATCGCGAACGAACCTGTCCGTGCCCGACTCGCCGCACTGGTCAGTAAACGCATGGGCGTCGCGATGGACGAACCCTCGACCCCGCTTCTTTAAGCGAGCGGATTCGTCCAGCGGAGACCCGGAAATTTTGCGAAGTCCTGATCGCTGGAGCAGAGAATTGAGCCATGTTCTATGGCCAGCGCAGCCAGATGCGCGTCCGAAACAAGATTGGCCATAGCACCGGACGCAAGAATCTGCTCTTGGAAAAGAAGCCAGTGGCCGGACGTCGGTGTGATCAGAATCACGCAAGGTTGCGCGAGCCAACTCGTCACGCGCGCAATGGCTTCCTCCGCCGTCAACGGGCGATCGTGCAGCCGGGGATTAGTCGCAATACGTACGAACGCATTGATGACCGGCCAGCAGAGGTGCACCGGATCACTGGCACTCAAAACCCCGTCCCACCAAACGCGGGCGCGATCATGATGTTTAGAGAGACTGTCTTCCGCATAGAGCAGGAGATTGGCGTCAGGTAAAATCATCGGTGTTTGTCACCCTCGCTCACTGCCAGTAACTCAGAAATATCATCGTAAGAGAGCCCCGGCTTGAGTCCCATCGCTCGTGGCTCCGTGCGGTAAGGCAGGGCCGCAGGAGGGGCCAGCACCTGCTCCAGCCCGAGCCTGAGCGCCTGATTAATCACTGTCTTGAACGGCAGTTCCGTACGAACCATCGCCAGTCGGGCTTTTGCCGTCACATCAGCATCGAGCGTCAACGTGGTCCTCATCAAATCATCATGAAGTTTTATAATTAAATGTCAACGCATCATTCGGAAGTATAGTCGGCGCGGGTATGATTAAAACTGGAGGAGGCAGGGGATTCTAGTTGTTCCAGAAGGCATGACAGAAATTATTGAATCGGAGGAGGCGGAGATTGCGAGGTGCTGAGCATTTTGGGGAAGCCAAGAGGTGTCCGCTTTCGATGAGCAAATGTGATGCGTTCAAATTTCTGTGTACTGTAGCGCAGGATGCGTTCCCACCCCAGCGCCTCAGTCAACTCATTGATCATGCACTCCGCCCCATTCGGTTTCGCCTCGAATATCCCTTCCCACAGCTCTCCAAATAGGCTTTTTCGCTGATTGCACTCATGTTCCCAGATTTTCTTTTCATCTGGGTGTCAACCTTTCTGACGCAACGACCTTCTCGATCTCCTTTCTCACCCTTCTCCCGGCGTCATCCTATTTGGCGCAATGCGCAGGTCAGCTGGACGGATAAAAGACATTGGCGGTCGAGGTCTTTTAGCGTATCGATCATTTCGCTCTTATGAGTAAACCAGCCCCGTTAATTATTGCATGTTTTTGGCTCCTCCAAATGACAGGAGCAGTCGCGCGCGACGTCGTCGTGGAGCCGCAAGGCGAATTTGCAGAGATCGTGATGGAGCCATCGACGGGCGAGTTGAATCGGTTATTGAAGAAAGATCGGAAGGCCATCGAGCGCGTGATGGCTAATCCCGGAAATTACAATCCTCCGGTCCTCTATGCGCTGTCCTACGCGCTTTTCGAAACCGGCCGAAAGGATGAGGCGCCGCA
>JBGSMR010000048.1:0-9175 GCA_041740065.1 Chthoniobacterales bacterium | reverse complement strand
GGAAATAACACGGGAAGCACTCTCATTCGGTAGAAGGCAGGGGTACACATCTTGGGCAACGCCGCCACCCGGAAACCCGTGTGCCTCCAAGTGTAAGCAATGGTAACCATCGGAACCCCAATAATCGGGGTGAACACCAGCATGTCGACGAGAACCTTGAGCATAACCGTCTGAACCGTCGCATCGTTGCCAAACCAGACTCCCTGAAGTCGGTAAAAAGCATCCACAATCACGCCCATCAACGCCCAAACAATCATCCCAAAGACTAGATTTACACCATTCTCCCCACGCACAACACCCCGCTGAAACGATATAACTCGGAGGACTTCAGGTAACAATCCACCCGCTAATGCCCCCGCAATTAATGCATACCAGTAGCCGACCTCGGTTTTCAGTGACGCCAATTGGTCGAGAAGACGGCGTGTTTCAGGAAAAATAATATATGCCGCAAAAAGAAACAAAATCATCCCTTGGAGGGCCAATCCGGGAATCAGGTTTGCTCTCACTGCGGCTATCCCTGCTGAAAAGTAGCGTTTCATCAAAAAATAGGAAAAAAATCAAAAATCTTTGAACACCTAAGCGGCATCCGTGTCGAAGCTTAATGTCGTTAAGTAAGTAGAAGGCGATTGTCGCTACCACCATCTAAATCGGAAAATATCATGGCCATAGAAGATACTGACACAGGATTTCAGTTGTATTTGCGAGAGATCGCAAAGTTTCCTCTTTTGACGATCGAGCAAGAGGTCAAGCTGGCGAAAAGAATTAAAAAGGGCGATGCCGAAGCACGATCTGAGATGGTCCGGTGCAACTTGCGGTTGGTCGTAAAAATCGCTCGTGACTACCAAGGGCTGGGTTTGCCTTTACTCGATCTGATTTCGGAAGGGAATATTGGTTTGATGAAAGCGGTGGAGCGCTTCGATCCTGCGAAGGGTGGAAAGCTCAGCACTTACGCCGCGTGGTGGATCAAGCAGTCGATCAAGCGCGCTTTAGCAAATCAAAGTAAGACGATTCGCTTGCCCGTGCATCTGGTCGATAAAATTTCTAAAATCCGTCGGGTTGCGGCGCAAATGAGTGAGGAACTCGGACGCGAACCCAGCGATGATGAGTTGGCCGAGGAGATTGGTATATCTGCCGCGAAAGTCGGACAACTCAAGACAGCGGCTATCCGCCCTGCTTCGTTGGACGCTCCGATTGGTGACGACGACTCGACCGAGTTCGGCGATATTGTCGGTGACACAGAAGCGATGGATCCCTTCGAAATGCTCCGTGACAAGGATCTGCACGACGAGGTCGGCGATTTGCTAGAGATTCTGGACGACCGCGAGCGCCGCATCATTAACTCACGCTTCGGACTAGAGGGCGAAAAACCCAAGACGCTGGAAGAGGTGGGAGAAAAATTTGGGGTAACTCGTGAGCGGATCCGCCAACTTCAGAACATTGCGCTGGTGAAGATGCGGAAAGCATTGAGCAAAAAAGAGCGTTCGAAGGTGGACACAGTGCTGGTTTAGTGATAGGTTTCTTCAAGTCAGCTCGCTGATTGAAAAATTTCCCATCCCGAAAATGCGGGCGTGGTTCCTTTGGGAGCCGCGCCTGCTTTTTTTTGCGCTTTTGCAATCGAGTGAGTGGGATTGGTTTCCGGCAGTCAGCCAAACAATCCCCGTTTTGCTTTTGGCGGCGGGGTGCGCTCCAAGAGACCGATTCGGTTCCGGTCCCGCGCATGCGCGACAGCAGTATCTTTGCTGATCTGGCCACTGAGGAATAAATCGCTCAGCGAATCGTCGACCGTATGCATTCCGTCCCTAGCGCCTATTTCGATGAGTCCAATCAATTGTTCAAACCGCCTGTCCCTGATGCAGGCCCGGACCGGGGTGTTTGCAACGAGGATCTCGCTTGCAAGCGCACGTCCGGTGCCGTCCTCGGTCGGCAGGAGTCGCTGTGAGATGATCATTTCGAGTGCGTTTGCGAGTTGTGCGAGGACTTGAGACTGCTGATCACCCGGAAATGCGTCCACGATCCGGTCAATCGCTTTTGGGGCATCAATCGTGTGTAGTGTGGCGAACACGAGATGACCGGTTTCGGCAGCGGTGATGGCAGTTTGGATGGTCTCGAGATCTCGCATTTCGCCGATCAATAGGACGTCAGGATCCTGCCGCAGCACATGCCGTAGTGCTGCGGGAAATGAATGCGTGTCGGTGCCGACTTCGCGTTGTTTGATGATGCTGCCTGAGCTCCGAAATATATATTCTATGGGGTCTTCCACCGTAATGATCATCGCCGAGCGTTCTTGTGAGATAGTATTTACAAGTGATGCCATCGTGGTGCTTTTACCCGAGCCAGTGACCCCGGTAACCAAGACCAGCCCGCTTTTGAGTTCGGTCGCACGCCGGATACTTGGCCGATGTCCCAGCGTTGAAAGTTCGGGGATGGTCTCTGGAATATGCCGGAATGCCGCTTCCACCGCCCCCCGGCTGAAATGCGCATTTCCGCGGAAGCGTCCAATTTCTTGGATTTGTATAGCAAAATCCAGTTCCCAGTCCTGCTCCAACCGGGCGCGTTGCTGATCCGTGAGCAGGCCGAGCACGAGAGTCCTGGTATCATCTGCGCTCAATATTTCTTCGCCCACGGGGCGAAGGGTGCCATTGAGCCGGAGCGCAGGCGGTACACCGGTCGCAATGTGGAGATCCGATGCGCCCAGTTCCACTGTGTAGCGGAGCAGATCGGTTAAGTCAGGGATTGGCATATGCGCGGTTTAAAATGTCCGGTTGGTGATTCCTTTAAGTTGCAGGCAAAGGTCGGATCGCGTGTCAGACGCTGCTAGCGCCGCTTCCTCAGAAATCCGACCTTCACGGCAGAGGGAGAGCAGGGATCGATTTTGGGATTGGGCGGAGTCGCCCGGGGATCGCTCGATAAATTGTTTGAGGTCATCCATGCGGCTTTGCTCGATCATGGGCCGCACTGCCCCGGCGTTGGTAACGTATTCGACCGATAGTACGCGGTCTCCAGCTAGACCCGTGATGAGGCGTTGCGCAAGCACGCCCACGAGATCGGAGGCGAGGACTCGCGCCAGCATCGGACGCAAATCGGAGGGCAGGAGCTGGGTGATGCGCTCAATGGCATCTGTCGTTCGGTTGCCATGCACCGACGCCAAAACCAAATGCCCGGTCTCAGTCGCTTGAAGGGCGGTCACAGCAGATTCGGGATCCCGGATTTCACCGATAAAGATGACGTCTGGAGATTGGCGCAGTGCTTGGTGTAGCGCCTGCGGGAACGAAGGAGTATCTATTCCCACTTCTCGCTGAGTGATGATTGATTGGTGATTTTGAAACACAAATTCCACGGGGTCCTCAACCGTAATAATATGACGCGGGCTGGACTGTGCCATCTCGGCGATGCAGGAAGCCAGGGTGGTGGATTTCCCAGAATTTGTGGGCCCAGTGACGAGGATCAGGCCGGTTTTACGAGAAAACCATGATCGCAAGATATTCACTGGAAGCCCCAGTGCGTCCAGGGCGGCTACCTCGCGCCGCACGATACGAAGCACTGCGGCGCGCCTGCCGAGTTGGTGGAAAATGCTGGCGCGAAAACGCTGACCGTCAGGCAAAACAATTGCTGCATCTGCATCCCGGCTGGAAAGTGCCACTCCCGCAGCATCCCAGACAGCCGCCATTAATTCGTCACTTATTGGCAGCGCATCGGTTACTGTAAAAAGCGATCCTTGCACTCGCATCATCGGAATCTCACCGACGTGCAAAATGAGGTCGGAAGCTCCCGACTCAATCGCGATTTGGCAGATGGCTTCGAAATTCATAGGTCCGTCCGTGGATACTACATCGGAATGCGCGTGGGAGCCTGCATATTCTGTCGGATCTTTTATCGTAGCCGCTGTGAGGTAAGGTATTCGCGAATTCCCTCCGCAAATGCATTTGGATCGGGTGCCGATAGAAAATCGATTTCGAGCTGAAGCAGCCCCTGTTGGTGAACTCCGGCCTTGAGAAATTTCTGATCGACCTCGAGATTTGGGAAGAACCGGGATGCCAGCATCCAGTGCGAGCGCTCCACGGTGCTTCCCGGTTCAGTGAGGAACTCCCTCCAAAGGGATTCGTCACGTCCCAAGACTGCCGGATAGAAGAGGTTTGTGACAATGTCCTGCAGTCGCTGGCCGCCGACCAATGCCTGAGGTGTTTTGAGTGGAGCGGCATTGAGATTGAAGTGAAATGACCAAAACGGATGCTCCAGAGCTGTTAGCAAATGAACAAATTGTTTTCGGTCGCCGGTTTCCAATGCTGCGGATATCGATTTCCACTGCCGTGCAATTTCCACTAGTGCAGCGGTGCGCCGGTGCGGGTGATTCGCTGGGCGTATTCCGCCGAGCATCCACAGATCTCGGCTGATCACCAAGCGGTCATTGGATGTGCGGAGCGGCCACCATTTTTCCCATAACGCGCGGAGGTAATCACGGACGGCGTCAGGGACGAGGGATGGCTCGGGGCCGTCGAGGAATCCGGCAAGTCCGAAGAGAAGCGCCTCCCCATGCTGTGAGGCGGCAAGCCCGGGACCACATCGCTCGGCAAGCAGCAGGAACGGGAGTTTATTACGTTTATACCCGAGGGTCACTGCAAGCGCACGATACCAGGCAAGGTGATCGCCGCAGGCTTCCGCAGCCCGACTGAGTGCGAGCGATTTCCGATGCAGACGGTACCGCGCAGCCGCTTGGAGGAGCGTCATTGCTTGGTCCTGGGATTGGCAGAGGTGGAGCGGATCTGTTCGACTGTGACGGGAGATGGTATTTTGACTGCCAGACAGAATGACCTGATGTACGAGGCGGTTTTCCCTCGTCCGAGTAAAAAATCGGCTACTGGGCTGTCGCGAAAACACATGGAGAATCGTACGGTCGAATGTTGGATTATCCACGTGCCCATGCCGATCCCAATCCCGGACATCCGTGTCGATCTCCACATCGCCGCGGAGGATCTTGCCATCTCCGAGTTGCAGCGTGGCTCCGGTAAAATCGGGGCCTGGCTCGCGGTTCCACTCGCCGAAGTCGACGACGCGAAGCGGGACGCCATCGAGGGTGGTCCAGTGGGTGCCATACTCCCCCGCATACCATCGGGTCTGGACCTCAATTTCCGGAATCTTCCGAGTTCCTGCAGAATCCTCATAAATCCGTTGAGCGGTGGCGAGGCTACAATACCATTCCGATGGAATCGTCTTCATAGCGGCAGGGGAGGGGGTGGCGGTTGAAGCCTGAGCAGCAGGGCATCCAGAATACTGCGTTGCGCAGGATCCCGGAAATCTCCCAATGCGTCGGAGAGTAGACGAATCGCCTGTTGCGGATCGTTCTTCCGGCGGAGTACGGCAATTTTTTGCCATGTCAGGCGAAAACGCACCGATTCGCGTGTCTCGATGGCGAGTGCTGCGTCGAGAGATGCGAGTGCGGCAGCGGCATCTCCCGCTGCCATCTGCGCATCGGCGAGGCCTTCCAGAAACATCGCATTTCCGCTGGAGCGGGCAAGTTTTCTCAATGCCGGGGCCGCGGCGACGACGTTGCCTTGGGATGCCAAGACAGCTGTCCGGTAGTCGACGAAGGCCTGTGCGCGGGGCGAGATCGGGGGACGATTTGCTGTCCAGGCCATATACGGACGATACAGTGGGTCACCCAAAACGATATTCATCCATGAAAGCCCCATAGTGCCCATGAATGCGGCTTCGCCGACCGTGAATCCCGCCATCAAGCGGTCTTGAAACACATCCAGATTCGTGGTTAACGAGAGGTACGGTTCGTAGACGTTCCCGAGCGTGACGGCCGCGCCGCGCAGGACGAGCGGGCCGGCCCATCCCGAGATTGAGCTGCGCAGAGTGACCGCACTGAAAGAATGGATGTGCGCAGCCACAGCGCCTGTCTGAAACCGGAATGCCGTATCTGCAAAGGGACCTGTAGCATCTGCCGCATACCAGCCGTAGTAAACGGCGGTGTCAGGCATGGGAAAGCCCCGGGGAATGAGCTCCTCAAAATCATCGAAGATTACTGGGATACCCCGTTTGCGGAGGAATTCAGCGGCCTGTTGCAGCCATTTATCACCTTCCTGATAGGGGCCGGATTTGATTCCACGGGCGTCGATCACCGCCCATCCCCACAGGCCTTGTTTTTCCGTGGTGATGGCAGCGTCGATCATCGAGCGCACCACTTCGGCATTCGGCCCGTCCAATCGACCGACCAGCAGTGGGCTGGCGGAAGGCGGGACATCGAAAATGGATGAGAACCTTTTAAAATAGGGATTTGGAACGATCCCGGGGTATTCGTTACGGAGATCAAATAAGGCTGCCAACTCGGAGTCCACCGACGATTCGTTGCTTTTGAAAAGTTGTTGGATGGAGTGATCGGCGGGGACCTCATGCATGGCGCTCGATTCAGGAAGCATCGCGTCAGCGCGGACTTTGAGAGGGATTCCCCGCATGATGACAAGGTAGCGCATTTTTGTGGCAACGACGGTGTCGCCCTGAGTCGTAGTTTTTTGAATCGCCCACCACTCGCTGGCTCTGAACGCTGCCTCGACGGGTTTTTGGATGGTCGTGATAAATTCGTTGCGGGAGATCTCCTCCTCCGTGCTGCATACCAAGCCCAGCACCTGGCGAAACGGGATGCCACGTTGCTCGGCGTAATATTTTGCGAGATCACGGGATTCCGGGATCGCTCGGTTGTAGAGTACGACAGTAAACTCGCTCAAGTCGCGGAGTTGAGCCCGTGCGAGGCCGGCGCAGAAAGTGAGAGATAGCGTAAGAGCAACCAGCTTGTTCATAACGCGAGCCGCAATCCATCGTAGGCTAGGCGGACGTCATTCGGCAGTTTTTCCTCGGTGCTCACGTGGCCGAGTTCGTGAGAAAGGTGCGTGAGGAAGGTGCGTTTAGTGGCAATGCGCTTGGCAATCACGAGCGCTTCATCCACGGACAAATGGGTCGGATGCGAACGCCAGCGCAGTGTGTCCAAAACCAAAACCTGTGCGCCGGTCGCGGCCTCCGAAGCGGTCTCCGGCACCGCGCTGCAATCGGTGAAATACGCGAGGCGCTTGCTTCCTTGCCACGAAAAAACAAACCCGCTGGTATCAGAGCGCCCGTGGGGGAGCGAAACCGGGGTAATCTGGATGTCGCCGATTTCAAATGGGCCGCGGAAGATGTGAGACACGGCGTTGAGATAGTTTGGCGCATGTGAATTGCCTCCAAATGCGAACCCGAATCGCACTTGCAAATCTGCCATTACTCCAAGCGAAGCATAGACGGGCAGACTCCCACCGTTGCCTTCACAAAATCGTCGTAAGTCATCAAATCCGGATGTGTGGTCTGTGTGCGAATGCGTAAAAATCACCGCGTCAGCCCGGGTAATGCCTTCTCGCAGGCACTGGGTACGGAGGTCGGGCGGCGAGTCCACGAGGAGGCATGTCGTTGGCGTCTGAATAAAAATGGAAGTGCGCAATCGCTTATCCCGAGGATCGATAGAACGGCAAACTTCGCAATCACATCCAATCATCGGAACGCCATGGGACATGCCCGTGCCAAGAAACGTAACATCAAAGTGCGGGCCAGCTTTCATTTTCGAAGTAAACGTGTCATATTCCGTGCTGATCCTGCAATGCTCGCTTCACTTCGCATCCGAAATTTCGCCCTAGTCGAATCTCTCTTTTGGGAGATTCCGGCTGGCTTTGTTGCAATCACAGGCGAAACCGGTGCGGGCAAGTCGATTCTCATCGGCGGATTAAAGCTCCTGCTCGGCGAACGCGCGGACAAGACAGCGATCCGAACTGGCGCCACCGAGTGTGCGGTCGAAGCGGTTATTCTTCTGCCGAAGAACTCCCCTGTCCCGGACATGCTTGATTTAGCGGGCGCTGAGTCGTGTGAGGACGGTCAGTTAATTATTAAACGGATCGTATCCGCGGCTGGAACAGGGCGGCAGTTTGTAAATGGATCGCCTTGCACGCTGGTATTGCTCCGACAAATCGGTGATGCACTCGTTGACCTGCATGGCCCGCACGACCATCAGAGTTTATTCTCCCGTCATGCCCAAATGCAGCTACTTGATGCCTTCGCCGACGCCGGTGATGCTTGTGCGGCCTTCCGGGCCGCGCGTCAGCGATGGATGCTCCTTACCGCCGAGAAGGCGGACTGCGACGCGGATCGGCAGGCAGCGCAGCGTGAGATCGATTTGCTGATGCATCAAATCCAGGAAATTGAAAATGCGGACCCCCGCTCGGAGGACGAAACAGAGCTTCCGTTGCGCCATGCTGCTGCAACCCACGCTCGCCGACTTCGCGAGTTGGCAGCGGTCGTGGACCATGGATTGACTGATGGTGAAGTCTCGGTGGATTCGCTGGTGACTGATGTTGGGCGGCAATTGCGTGAAATGTCGCGTCTGGACCCGGCAACCGATGCGTTTGCTGCACGCGCGGCCGCGCTATTGGATGAATGCCGCGAATTGGCGGGTGACGTGACACATTACGCCGATAAAATCGATGAAGATCCAGCCACGCTCGCGGAAATCGAGGCGCGTCTGGACACAGTGGAATTGCTCAAGCGCAAATATGGTTCTTCGGTATCTGAGATTCTAGCATTTCAGCAGGCTGCATCCGAGCGTCTCAACACACTGCAGGGTAGGGAATCTCGCCGCGAGGGATTGGATGAGGAAATTTCCAGTGGCAAAGCCCAGATGATGCAATTGGGAGTAAGGCTTTCGTCGCATCGGAAAAAGGCGGCGCCCAAGCTGGCCGCCGCAGTCCGAAAACATCTCAGTGATCTGGGATTTCTCAAAGCGGGATTCGAGATCCAGCTCGAACCCGTCGAATCACCTGCACCTGAGGGCCTCGAATCGGTGGATTTTGTCTTCTCTCCCAACCCGGGTGAACCCCCGCAGCCCCTCCGGTCCATCGCGTCAAGTGGAGAAATTTCGCGTGTCATGCTTGCTCTCAAAACGTCGCTTTCCGCACAGGACGAAGTGCCGGTGCTGGTTTTTGACGAGATTGATGCCAATGTGGGTGGTGAAATTGCTGGTGCCGTCGCTGCAAAAATGTGCGAGATCGGCATCCGCCGGCAGGTCCTTTGTATCACGCATCTTCCTCAAGTAGCGTCTGCCGCGACCACCCATTTTGTGGTAAGTAAATCAGTCATCGATGGACGAACAATCTCAACC
>JBGSMR010000036.1:0-13188 GCA_041740065.1 Chthoniobacterales bacterium | reverse complement strand
GCTGGCCAACCGGTCGAAGAAGTCGTCGCTTAGTCGTCAAGCTTACAGCGACTGGGATTTCCAAAATCCTGTCGCCGGGAAAAATTTCCCACCAAAAACACCGCCCCGGTATCCCTGATACCGAGGGCGGTTTTTTGTTTTTACGGAAATTATCTGGAGAAAGCTGGCACGCCGTCTGCTTTCCATGGGTTAGTTGTTATTACGACTCAGAAGAAAAATAATACTAACCAAGGACAATCAATGAAACTTATCACCACATGTGCAGCGGCGCTTGTCGCGCTGGCTACCACGATCAGTGTGCAGGCCGAACCCCTGAAAATTGCTTACAGTGACTGGCCTGGCTGGGTTGCTTGGCAGGTAGGAATCGATAAGGGCTGGTTTAAGGAAGCGGGCGTGGACGTGGATTTTGAGTGGTTTGAGTATGTGCCTTCGATGGAAGCCTTTGCCGCAGGCAAGGTCGACGCGGTATGCATGACAAATGGAGATGCTCTTGTCACTGGTGCCACGGGTGCACCAAGTAAGATGATCCTCATCAATGACTTCTCTAACGGCAACGACATGGTTGTTGCCAAGCCGGGCATCGAAACAGTCAAGGACCTCAAGGGTAAAAAAATCGGAGTGGAAGTGGGCTTCGTTGGCCACCTTTTGCTTCTTAAGGCGCTCGAAGCGAATGGAATGTCCGAATCAGATGTTACGCTCGTCAATGTGCCAACCCACGAGACTCCGCAGGCATTTGCGTCTGGGGATGTGGATGCAGTCGTCGCGTGGCAGCCGAGTTCGGGGCAGGCATTGGCCGCCATACCTGGATCGAAAGCGGTCTTTACCAGCTCCGATGTACCAGGATTGATTTACGACACGCTTGCGGTCGCACCATCAAGTTTGTCTGCTCGTCCGAAGGATTGGGCTAAGGTGGCTGCTGTCTGGTACAAGATCGTGGACTACCTCAATGATCCAGCGACCCGCGACGATGCGATCAAGAGCATGGCCGCACGGGTAAACCTGGAGCCGGAACAATACGCCACGTTTGTGGATGGCACGAAAATCCTCACGCTGGCTGAGGCCAAGAAAGCTTTTGCTGAAGGCGATGGGTTAGATTCGATTTACGGTTCCAGCGTGATTGCGGACAAATTCAATGTCGACAACGAGGTCTACGAGACTTCCCAGACGATTAGTGATTATGTAGATCCGTCAATCACGATGGCTAAATAATCTGCAAGTGTTGTTTCACCGCGGCATTACAAAGTGCAGCTGGGATTTCTATCGGATGAACGTCTTACCAAGCGGGGGGGATGAGTAGAATGCGCTGGCTCATTCCGTTCGCTCCGATCTCGGGGCGATCTCGAGTTCTTCTGGGAGGGGTTTCGTTTGTGCTGCCGATCCTTGTGTGGTGTCTTTTCAGTTACGTGCCGTTTATTTGGCATCCGCTGATAAAAATCACTGAGCCTGGAGGAGTCTCGTACTTCCGTGTGGATACGCTCGTAGATAAAAAAGTCTTCGCAGCGGAAAATGAGAAGATGGTCGCTGCGGGTTCCCCAGAGGCCCGTGGCGTCCCGGCGAATCCCATTTTCCTACCGGCACCTGACCAAGTTGCGACTGCGATGGTTAGAGCGTTCACCACACCGCCGCGGCGCAGTGACGAGCCGTGGCTCCACGAAAGCCTCTGGCACAGTGTTCAGATCATCTTCTGGGGTTTTACACTCAGTTCGATCATTGGTGTTCCGCTCGGGATTTTAAGCGGGGTTTTTGTTGGAGTGTCGAAACTTACCGAGCCAGTTGTCGACTTTTCTCGCTACATGCCCGCGCCTGCTTTTGGAGCGCTCGCGGTAGCCGTGCTGGGGATCTACGACGCACCAAAGATTGCGATCATATTCATCGGGACGTTTTTTCAGCAGGTGCTCGTGGTGGCGAATACAACCCGCAAATTAGACACATCACTTATTGAAGCCGCGCAGACGCTGGGGGCTCGTCGATTGCACCTCCTCTTCAGGGTCGTTCTGCCTGGCATCAGCGTGGATCTCTACAATGACATGCGAATCCTTCTCGGCTGGGCGTGGACATACCTCATCGTCGCGGAATACATCGGTGCTAGTTCAGGAATTACTTATTTCATCAATCAGCAGGCAAAATACCGCATTTACGACAATGTATTTGCTGCAATTATCATGATTGGAATTATCGGATTCGTTACGGACCGCTTGCTGGCACTTCTCGGAAGCCAGATGTTTCCCTGGCAAAAATCTTCCCGTCCAAGTCTGTTCGGACGTTGGTTTCGTAAAAATTCGGAGGCTTTTACCCCATGACCCCAGAGGCATCTCTCGGATATCGTAAGCAATCCCCGGAGGTGGCGGCCCGGTTTTCTCGAATGCGGGACCGTCCGGTGATTCTTAGCGTACAGGCGCTCAGTAAACAATTTGGTGATCACACGGCACTGGATAAGATTTCATTCGATGTGCGCCGCCGAGAATTCATATGCGTGCTCGGCGCATCCGGGTGCGGAAAATCCACACTCATCCGCATCGTTGCTGGACTCGAAACACCCTCGGGCGGGGAAGTCCTATTGGATGGAAAAGCGGTGAGTGGACCAGGGCCGGATCGGGGCATGGTTTTTCAAGGATACACGTTGTTCCCATGGCTCACGGTCAAAAAGAACGTGATGTTCGGATTACAGATGGGCGGAAAGTCTGCATTCGATGCGGAGAGTGACGCCCGGGAGTGGATCGCACTCGTCGGATTGGCAAAGTTTGAAAATTCCTATCCCCATGAACTCTCTGGAGGAATGAAACAACGTGTTGCAATTGCCCGTGCACTTGCCAATCGACCGCGGATCTTGCTTATGGACGAGCCGTTCGGCGCACTCGACGCCCAGACCCGCGCACAGATGCAAGCCTACCTGCTGGAAATCTGGCGCAATGTGGATGTCACGATTTTGTTTATCACTCACGATCTCGACGAGGCAGTCTACCTTTCGGATAAAATTCTCGTCCTCGGTGCAAATCCCAGCCGGGTGGAGGAGATGATCGAGAACCCAGTGCCCCGCCCGCGCACCCGTCAGCAATTTCTATCCGCTGAATTCCTTGCGACCTACGGCCGCATCAGCGACCTCATTCATCCACCCACATCCGTCCCGCAGGAACGGATGCCCGTGCCCCGTCTTACAGCTGCCGGAGATGATGTTGAATAAACCATCCGTGCCCACCTCTCCCATGACTGAAGATCAAGTCCGCGCCGCGTGTAAACTCAATGCCGCGATGGCCTCTGAATTTCCCGCCCGTCCTTCGAGCAGACTGGACGTCGAGGCGGTCCTTCGTGAGATCCGCGATGCTGCTGCGCGTCCGTTGGATCAAGCGCTGACATTGCCTGCCGAGGCATACAGTTCACCCGAGATGTTTGCATGGGAATGTGAAAACGTGCTCTCGGCGGAGTGGCAATGTGTCGCACATGTTTCTCAACTGCCGAAAAATGGCGACTTCATCACGCTTGATTTATTGGCGGAGCCGCTGATCATTATCCGTGGCAAAGACGGCGTCATCCGCGTGCTGTCCCGGATCTGTCCGCATCGGGGCATGGATATTATGCCGCCAGGGTTTGGGCGTGATGGGGCTGGAATTGCCGAAGCGCGCGGTGAAGGCGCTGGGCACACACGGCTGTTCCTTTGCCCCTATCACTCTTGGACATTCGAACTCGACGGGGCGCTGAAAGCTTGCCCGGAGATGCACCAGGCCACTGGGTTTTGCAGGGATGACTGGGGGCTCGCTTCCTACGCTTGCGAAGTCTGGAATGGATTTATTTTCGTCAATCTGGATGGCACTGCGAAAATTTCTGTGGCAGAGCGCTTATCTGGGATTGCCGATCATGTTGCTCAATGGCAACCAGAGGATTCTGTAATTGCTGTTGAGCGCGTGTGGGACTGTCCATTTGACTGGAAGGTGCTCGTGGAAAACTTCATGGAGTCGTATCACCATGCCGGGGCACACAAGAGAACTCTGCAACTCTTGATGCCCGCACGGGATTCATGGACCGAAATGGAGCGCCCCCACTATGTGCGATGCCACCTTCCGTATCGCGAATCGGTGCGTGAGGAAATCCTTAAGGCAGAATCGCAAGGCACCCATTACGGCCCATTTCCTGCGATCGATGGGCTGCCGGATCGCGAACGCAATGAATGGGGACTGATCCTTGGATTTCCGAATTTTTTGTTGGCGATGGCCCCAGATTCGTTGGTTTGGTATCGGATTCAAGCGCTTGGGCCAGGAAGACTTCGTTTGTTCACCACGCTGATTGTGCCGCGTGCCACAGCGGAGCATTCGAAGTTCCCTGATTGGCTCTCTGCCGGAGAGGATGCTGCGGTGTCATTCCATCTCGAGGATATGGAATGCTGCACCGCTGTGCAGCGTAGTTTTTCCGCACGCGGTTACCAGCGTGGGCGGCTCAGTCATCTGGAGATGCCGATCTGGCTTTTCCAGCGCTATCTTGCTGCACGCAGCCTAGGATCGTGGCCTGCGCTCGACCATCCACCCGCACCTGCCCAACGATGAAATCGGCATTTTCACTAGCAGGGAAAGTTGCACTCATTACCGGCGCGTCTTCCGGGATCGGACGTGCCACCGCGGTGCGGTTTATCAATGCGGGCGCACGGGTCTATGGAGTTGACCGTGCCCCCGCAGGAGACGAGGGATTTCCTGTTCTCCCGGTGGATGTCACCGACGACATCGCGTTTGGAGACGCTTTTGATCATGTCGCCTCCGCAGCAAACGGGCTTCACATTGTGGTCAATAATGCAGGAATCCAACCGCTGGGCGTGGGATTCGATGCGCTCACGCCGGCACTGATCCGCAGAACCTTGGATGTCAACGTGACCGCAGTGGCACTCGGACACAAGCACGCAGTCCGGTGGCTAAAGTGTGGCGGGCGGATTTTGAATACGGGATCTTTTGTTGGGTTGATTGGGGTGCCTGCGGGTAGCATTTATGCTGCTTCCAAGGCGGCGGTGATCCATCTCACAAAGCTTGCCTCGGTTGAATTTGCGCCCCGTGGGATCACAGTGAACTGCGTTTCCCCCGGCACCATCCGGACGCCGGCCGTAACCGAAATTCCCGACAATCCTGAAATCCCGTTTGTCGAAATGCGCACACCGCTTGGACGCCTCGGTGAGCCTGAGGAAGTTGCCGCCGCATTTCATTTCCTCGCCTCCGAAGAGGCTTCGTACATCACTGGTGCTGTGCTGCCAGTGGACGGAGGAATCACTGCGGGATGGGAGCGTTATGACCTCATGCCGCCTGGCAATGTCGCTGATGGAGTATGGAGGGACCTACCGTGATGCCCTATTTGCCAGCGCCGAGGTTCCGATGGCCCGACCAGGCAAAGTGCGCAGCCATGATTTGCTTCGACGTGGATGGAGAAACAACGGCACTGGAGCATGACCCCGCGCTCCGCAATCGCCTCACGACCTGGTCGCAATGCACCTTCGGACCCACCGTGGGTGTGCCTCGACTCCTTGGGCTTCTGGATCATGTGCAAATCCCGGCTACGTTTTTTATTCCGGCCTATATCGCGGAGCACCATCCCCGGATGCTCGATGCCGTGGTCGCAGGTGGGCATGAAATTGGCTTGCATGGATATGCACATGAAAAACTCATCGATCTGTCGGAGCCAGAAGAAGACGAGATCCTCGGTCGAAGTATCAATATCCTGACGCGTCTCACCGGTAAACGTCCAGTAGGCTATCGCGCGCCATGGTTTGAGCTTAACCCGTGGACTCCGGCGCTCTTGCAGCGCCATGGCGTGCAATACTGTGCCAGTGCCATGGGAGATGATGTGCCATACCGGCACCAAGGTGGGCTTATTGAAATCCCCGGCCAGTGGATGCTCGAAGACTGGGAGCAATTTGCTTTTAACGCGGATCCCGCTTGGGGAGCTCCTCCCCAGCCGTGTGAGAAGGTTTATCGGCTTTGGTGGGAGGAGTTCGAAGCGATGCACGCTTTTGGGTGTTGTTTTGTGCTCACGCTGCATCCGTGGTTGAGCGGTCGACCCTCCCGAGTCCGGATGTTGGAGCGGCTCTTTGGCGCGATGCACATGGCCGGCGATGTCTGGTTCGCCCGTGGATCCGAGATTGCTGATTGGTTTGAAAACAACCCTGATGCTCGCCGGGAAGTGGACTTCGACAAAATGCCCAAGGAGGACCAATGGAACTCGCGCGAATGACCTGGCCTCAAATCCGAAAGCTGCAGCAGGAGTGCGATCTGTTGGTGCTGCCGTTGGGTGCAACTGAGCAACACGGGCCAGCCTTGCCCGTCGGCACGGACACTCTGATCGCCGAGGCGTTGTGCCGGGCCGCCTGCAAGCGTGCCGCGGTGCCATTTGCTCCACCGCTGGCATTGACGTCATCCGGGGGGCATACCGCAAAATGGCCCGGTACGTTTTCGGTGACACCGATCACGTTTATTCAAATGCTTGTCCAATGGGCGCGGTGGGCGCACGCGACCGGATGGCGACGCATCTATTTTGTCAATGCCCACGCCGGGAATCATGCGCCGCTGCGTGTTGCGGTAGATCAAATCCGCATTGAACTTCTTGGAAAACTCCAAGTGGGCTTCGTCGATACCTTTACGATGACGCCGGAAATTGCAGCAATCTTCGCTGCCGACGCAGCCGATCTGCATGCCAATAAATCGGAGTGTGACCTCATTCTACACCTTGCTCCGAATCTCGTGGATCCTATGGCACTGGCTGACGCCGACGATCCGGACCGCACCGGGGGGAGCGTATTTTCCTATCCTGTTTCGCAGACCAGCCTCAATGGAACCACCGGATCACCATCGCTCGGATCAGCCAGTGATGGAGCGGAGCTCTTCACGCTCATGGTTGAAGAATTGATCCGTCGGTTGAATTGCGCACGCACCGAGCAGCCTCCTCTGCCACCCGAAGCATGGAGCTCCGCTCCCGTTGGATTTTATTTCTAGCTATTTATGAACAAGCAACCGCATCCAGACATCAAAGCCCTCGCATCCGATCTCAAAACCAAAGGCGTCAAATACTGTATTGGCGCATACCCTGATATCCATGGGGTGCCTAAAGGGAAGTTCGTTCCTATTGGACATTTCGAGGATTTTGCCTCCGGATCGGAGCTTTACACCGGTTATGCGCTCGACGGGCTGGGGCAACGCCCCAATGACGACGAAATTGCCTCAGTTCCTGACTTGAGCCGGGGACACCAGCTTCCATGGAACCCTGAAGTGGCTTGGTTTCCCGCCGACAACACGTTTCACGGCGAACCGTATCCGGTCAGCACACGGGTGGCCCTTAAGAAGCAAATCGCTGCCGCCGAACAGATGGGATTTCACTTCAATCTTGGTATCGAATGCGAACTCTTCGTGGTCAAAATGAATGACCACGGCAGACTCGAAATTCCAAATCCCGACGATGATCTGGTGAAGGCGGCCTATGACGTGAAGCGGTTTTTAGATCGCTACGAGTGGCTGGATAAAATGTCGTCCGCCATCAATTCGCTGGGCTGGGACCTCTATTCTCTCGATCACGAGGATGCCAACTCGCAGTTCGAGTTCGACTTCAAATACGCCGACGCGCTCACGATGTGCGATCGTTATGTGTTTTTCCGGATGATGGCGAAACACTACGCTGCTGAGGAGGGACTGCTTGCGACATTCATGCCGAAGCCGTTTGCGGACAAAACCGGAAGCGGTGCCCACTTCAACATGTCGCTTGCGGACGCCGAGGGAAAAAATCTCTTTGCGTGCGCACACGCCGATGATCCGCGCGGACTGGGAATTTCCCCGCTCGGCTATCAATTTATCGCTGGCATTCTCAAACATGGTCCTGCCCTCTGCGCAGCCTTCGCACCTACGGTGAATAGCTATAAGCGTCTCGTGCGGCGGGGCCTAATGGCCTATTACTCGTGGGCTCCCGTATTCAATTCTTACGGTCGGAACAATCGCACAAATTCTGTTCGAGTTCCGATGAGCGGGGGCCGTTGCGAGTCTCGAAATGCAGATGCCTCCTGCAATCCCTACTTGGCGGCGACGCTTGTACTTGCTGCAGGACTGGAGGGGATCCGGGAAAATCTCGATCCTGGTCTCGCCCAAGAAGACAATCTGTATGAACTCACCCCGGATGAGTTACAGTCCCGTGGAATCTCCGAACTGCCTCGGAGCCTGCATGACGCCGTGGAAGCTTTTGCGGCGGATCCATTTGTTACCGAGGTCCTCGGCAGTGAATTACGTAACGAATTCATCGCTTACAAATCGGATGAATGGCGAGAATATCACCTCACTGTCAGCCAGTGGGAGACCGATCGATATGCGCGCATGTTTTGACACACGATGCGGCACCAGTCCCGAGCGATGACTGTCAATCCAGACATGGTGTCGATTCCGGCGGGACAATTTTTCATGGGAGAAAACGAAAATGATAAGTTCGCCAATGATACGGAACGTCCCCGGCATCAGGTATGCGTCTCTGCATTTCAACTTGGACGTGCGCCGGTGAGTCTGGCTGCATTCCGTGTATTCCGGCCCAGGCATGAGGATGGGTTGCCTGCCGATTGGCCTGCAGCCATGGTTTCCTGGGAAGATGCTTGTGCGTATTGCGCGTGGCTGGGCCGCGACTTCCGGCTTCCAAGCGAGGCAGAGTGGGAGTTCGCAGCGCGGGCAGGATCAAGTGAGCCGTATCCATGGGGCGCGAGTGTAAATGTCGCGCAAGCGAATTTTTGGTATTCCGAACAGGGCTCAAAAATCGGTCCCGGCAGCCGCACCGCCTCTGGTCGCTATCCTGAGACCGCGCACGGGTTGTTGGATCTCTGCGGAAACGTCTGCGAATGGGCACAGGATGCGTGGTTCCCGACTTTTGTGGATGCGCCCGATGATGGTTCCGCGAGGGAAAAATCGGCAGGGGAGGGGGCACTGCGAGTCATTCGAGGTGGGGCTTGGGACTATCTGCCTCGGCTACTCCGTGTGTCATGGCGTGACGCCTACCCGCAAGGGAGATGCCGGGATAATATTGGATTCCGGATCGCCCGCTCGAGTTAGCTGACCATGAAGCTGGAACTTTTCAAAACGCTGTGGGGGCATCAGGGATCTTACGCGGATGCTGCCGATCTCGCCGTGGCCGCTGGATTTCAGGGCTTGGAAGGGCCGTTGCCACAGGAACTATCCGCACGATCAGAATTCCTCGCTGCCCTGCGGTCTCGCAATCTTCGTTATATTGCGGAAATCTCGACTACGGGATTTGCTGTGCCTGCGCCAGGTTCGACGGTGACTGATCACCTGCGCGCATTCGAGCATATCCTTAATGACAGTTTAGTCGCGGAGCCGATCTTTATCTCGGCCATGGCTGGCAGCGACCTCTGGGAGTTTCGAGACAGCGTGAAGTTTTTTACCGAAGCCTGGGAAATTGCGCAGCGCGCGGGCATGCGTGTCGGATTTGAGACGCACCGCAGCCGCAGCCTGTTTCATCCCATAAGCACACGTGACCTGCTTGCAGAGCTTCCACCGATTGAACTCACGATTGATTTCAGCCACTGGTGCAATGTCTGCGAACGTCTTGTCATGGATGAACTCCCTGACGTGCTCGCGCTCTGCGCCGATCGTGCGCTCCATATTCAGCCACGCGTCGGATACGATCAGGGAGCCCAAGTGCCCGACCCCCGCGCTCCAAGGTATCAACCTGCTGTCGATGCACATCTCCGCTGGTGGAGGGCGTTGTGGATGGGACAAAAACGACGCGGATTTCAGACCGTTACCATGACGCCAGAGTTCGGGCCGGATGGATATCAGCAGGTCAATCCCTACAACGCGGAGGCGGTTGGTGACTTGTGGGAATTTAATATGTGGATGGGGAATTACGTGCGGGACGCGTTCGATCAGTTTTTGCTCTCTACAGCCTGAGACATTTTTGGAATTCGGAAGAACTGTTGCAATTTGGATTTTGACCTGATCGAGATGTCAGCCTTCAGTATGCGGGACGCATGACTAAGGCGATAACGCGCACCGTTCAGGAATACATTGATGAAACGCCCAATTGGTCGGATGGCACGGGTGTGTCCGCGACGCCAATGACGGTGGTCCAGTGGCGCATCTGGATGCTTGCCACCGCCGGGAAGTTTTTTGAGGGATGGGTCGTTTTTATGACAGGGGTGGCTTTGCCGCTTATCGTGCTCGAATTTGATCTCAATGCCGCGGAGAAGGGAGGGGTGGGTGCTGCCACGCTGTTCGGAATTTTGGTGGGCGCAACGGCGCTTGGGAGCATGGCGGATCGATATGGTCGGAAGGCGATGTTTATCGCCGAGATGATGCTTTTTGTAGTATTTCTCATTCTTGCTTCAATGAGCACCAGCTTCGTCTGGCTTGTGGTTTTCTTGTTTGGCCTCGGCCTGGCGTTGGGCTGCGATTACCCGACGGCGCACATGGTGATTTCGGAGAGTATCCCGAGCAATTACCGCGGGCGGTTGGTGCTTGGAGCATTTGCTTTTCAAGCGGTGGGGGCTCTGGTTGGAACCATGATCGGGTTCTTTATTCTAAAATTCTACCCCGACATGAGAGACTGGCGGTGGATGTATGCAACGGCAGTGATTCCGGCACTTCTAGTGCTGGTCGGAAGGTTTTTCATTCCGCAAAGTGGACATTGGCTGGTGTCCCGCGGACGCATCACCGATGCAGAGCAGGCATTGAGTGTCCTGCTTCATCGCGTGCCAAAATATCCAAAACATATCCTACTCCACGACCCGGATACTAATGGGAATGGAGTGAGCCGACGGCGAATTGGTTCTTACGCGGACCTTTTTACAAAAAAGAAAAGTCGTCGTGCAACGATTCTGGCCTCCGTGCCCTGGTTTCTTCAGGACCTCGGGACCTACGGCATTGGGATTTTTACCCCGACGATTCTTGCGGCCACGATCGGTATGTCGAATAGCAGCGACCCACGCAATCTGGCCGAGGTCATCCATAATGGAATGCTGGCTGCCAAGGGGGCGGCGATTATTGATGTCCTGCTGATAGTAGGAATTATTGCGGCCATTGTGCTGGCGGATCGTGTGGGGCGGATTCGGTTACAGGTGTTCGGATTTGTCGGGTGTGCGTTTGGATTGATGATCGCCGCGCTGTCGGTTCATTTTACAGGTTCGACGCAAATCGTGTTGATTTTTGCAGGGTTCATGATTTTTAATTTCATGACGAACCTGGGCCCGAATGCGATGACATACCTGCTTGCTGGCGAGGTTTTCCCCACCCATTCACGCGGTATGGGCGCTGGTTTCGCGGCATCTTTCGCGAAGATCGGCGCCGTGATGACGGCCTTTCTTTTTCCGATTCTTCTCAACGATATCGGTATCTCGCTGCTGCTTTATATCCTAGTCCTTGCCTCACTGGCTGGCGCTTGGGTCACTTGGCGATTCCGCATCGAGACGACTGGTGTGAGTCTTGAGAAAATCGGGATGGAGTAGAACCCGCTACAAGGAGTTTTATTCCGCGCCGAGCAGTTGTTCTAATTCGTCCACGCGCTTTGCAAATAATTGTAGCGCCGCATCGACTGGACCGGGGTTCCTCATGTCCACTCCGGCCGCGGCCAGGGTGTCGATCGGGAAACGGCTGCCGCCGCTTTTTAAGAAACTCAGATAGCGCCCGGCATCGCCTGTAGCGAGGACTTGCTCCGAAAGTGCCACGGCTGCACTGATGCCAGTGGCATATTTGTACACGTAGAACGCGCTGTAGAAATGCGGAATCCGCAGACACTCGATCTGGAGTTCCTCGTCCAGCGTAAAGCGGGGACCAAAATACTTTTCCAGCAGCGTCTGGTATGTGGATCTGATGGTGTCCAAGGTCAGCGCTGCACCCGACTCTTCGATCTCATGCGTTAACTTTTCAAATTCCGCGAACATCGTTTGACGGAATAGAGTGCCCCTCAGGTCGTCGATTTGTCGGCTGATGAGGTATGCCTTCATTCGGGGATTCGTCGTCTCGTCGATGAGATGTTTGGTTAAGAGCATCTCGTTGAAAGTGGATGCAACCTCGGCGAGAAAAATCGGATAGTGGTAATCTTGGTATTGCTGATTGCGGGTCGAATACCACGTATGCATCGAGTGGCCCGCCTCGTGGGCCAGCGTATAAACATCGGAGAACACGTCTGCCTTGTAGTTCATCATGATGTAGGGAGGGCTCTTATATGTGCCGTAAGAAAAAGCACCCGAGCGCTTTCCTTTGTTCTCGTAGCGATCACACCACCTCCCATCCCGCAGTCCGTGGGCCAGCGTGGAAACGTATTCGTTTCCGAGGGGTTGCACGGCAGCCAGGACCTTGTCCACGGCACCATCCCACGGAATGTCCGTCTCGATTTCAGAAACGAGCGGCACGTAGGTGTCGTAATGATGAATTTCAGAAAGTCCCAAAACCCGTTTCCGGAGATCGTAGTATTTGTGGAGGGCTGGCAAGTTCGTGTGAACTGACGCAATCAGACTGTCGTAAACAGCCGCCGGCACATCATCGCGAAACAACGCCGACTCGCGCGCAGATGGGAAATTTCTCGCCCGTGCGTAGAACACATCTCCACGCACGGAGCTGGCAAGGGATGCTGCCAACGTGAATTGATGGTCTTTGAACTCGGTGTAAAACTGGTGAAATGCCCGCTTTCGGACGTCTGCATCTTTTTGCACGAGCAGGGAGGAAAACGAACTCTGCGTGAGCTCCACTTCGCGGCCCCGTCCGTCGATGAGCGTGCCGAATTTCATATCGACGTTCGTAAGTTGAGAAAATGTCTCCTGATGGCCGCTGATCACCGAAGAGCCCAGTGCCAGTAGTCGCTCCTCGTCCGCGCTGAGAGTATGCGGCTTCATCCTTCGTAGTTTGGTGAGTGCAGTGCCCCAGTCTGCAAGCGAGGGGGATTTCATCATCTCCCCAAAAGTATCGTCTGGTATGGCCTGAATCTCCGGACTCAAAAAAGAAAATGCCTCGCCAATGTGAGTCAATAACCCTTGGAAGCGCGCTTCTCTGGCTAAGGCTTCGGCATTCGAGCTATCCTCAGTCGTTCTCAAAGCAACATACTGGTTGAGGCCTTCGATCATCAACTCGATCGATTTTTCGAATTCCAACACATTCAAAAGCGCTTCAGCGGACGAGCCGACATGGCCTCGGTGATCCGCAATGGCTTTATAGGAAGAATCAAGAAGCGTAAATTCCGCTTCCC